>CAWUNF010000117.1:0-5602 GCA_963923195.1 uncultured Hyphomicrobiales bacterium
CGGGTCGGCTCGACCGTCGTTGCTTCTGCCACGATTAACCCCCAAATCCATGTCAACTCGCCGCTGCGCATAGGCCTCGCCATATGGCGGGGAAAGCCTGCGGAGGGCATGTTTGAAAAGGCGCCGGATGGACGCCCTTTCACCGGCCGTTTGGATACGGCTGGTGCTCGGTTGCGGCAATGCGACCCATCGCCACCGCCGCCGTGAAAAACGGCCATTGGTGAGAGGGAATCCGCGCGCGAGCGGGGGTTCTTTCGCACCCTTCGCCGCGCTTGTCTATAGTCACGGCCTCGTGACATGGTTTAGTCCCCTCTGACCTGTCCAGACCCTCTTTAAGGCCTTCGCCCGCAAGCCAATGTCCGAACCAGACCGCCTGTCCTCTGCGGCCCCCCAAGGCCGCCTGACGCTCGCCCTCTACCAGCCCGATATTCCCCAAAATGCCGGGACCATGTTGCGCACTTGCGCTTGCTTGGGGGTCGATGCGGCCATTATCGAACCGGCCGGCTTTCCCGTGTCCGACCGGCATTTTCGCCGGGCGGGGATGGACTATCTCGACCATGTGCCCATTGACCGGCACGTCTCCTTTGCCGCTTTTGAGGATTGGCGGGCTCGCGTGGGCCGCAGACTCGTTCTGCTGACCACCAAAGGGGCCGTCGATTACAGGGATTTCGCCTATCAACCGGGGGACATACTCTTGGTGGGGCGGGAATCGGCTGGGGTCCCGGATGGGGTTCATGAGGCCGCCGATGCGCGTGTCGTCATTCCAATCCGGCCGGGATTTCGTTCGCTCAATGTGGCCGTAGCGGGGACTATGGTTTTGGGCGAGGCTTTGCGCCAATTGGGGAAGGAAGAAGAATGACCGATCAAATTTTGGCGCAGCGTCAAGCTCAAGCAAAAGCCTGGTTCGAAAGCCTGCAAGACAAGATCATCGCGGCCTTTGAAGCTCTCGAAGATGCGGCTGACATGCATCTTCATCCTGATGCGCCAAAAGCACCCGGGCGTTTTGAGCGCAAGCCGTGGACACGCGACAATCATGACGGGGCGCCCGGCGGTGGTGGGCGGATGGGCCTGCTACATGGGCGTTTCTTTGAAAAGGCGGGCGTGCATGTCTCCACCGTCTTTGGCACATTTGCGCCCGAATTTGCCAAACAAATTCCCGGAGCCGCGGACGATCCGCGCTTTTGGGCATCCGGCATTTCGCTGATTGCGCATCCGTGGAATCCCAATGCGCCGACCGTTCATATGAACACGCGCTTTGTCGTGACATCAAAAGCATGGTTTGGCGGTGGTGCGGATTTGACGCCTGTGATGATGGCGCGGCGCACGCAAGAAGATGTGGATTCCAAGGCCTTTCATAAGGCGTTTGAAGATTGCTGCCATCGCCATGAGGTTGCTGATTACGCCAAATATAAAGCGTGGTGCGAGGAATATTTCTGGTTGCCCCATCGCAATGAACCGCGCGGCATTGGCGGCATTTTCTACGATTATTTGAATTCAGCCGGTGATGCGTCAAACAGCGCATGGGACAAGGATTTTGCCCTGACGCGGGATGTGGGTGAGACCTTTGTCTCGATCTATCCGCAGATTGCGCGCGCCAATATGGTAAAGCCTTGGACGGAAGATATGCGCCATGAACAGCAGGTGCGTCGTGGTCGCTATGTCGAATTCAACCTGCTTTATGATCGTGGCACGATTTTCGGACTGAAAACGGGTGGCAATGTCGATTCGATTTTGTCATCCATGCCGCCGACGGTGAAATGGCCATAGAGATTTGAAAAGCTCGGCGCATTAACCCGCGCCGGGCAATCTTGGCCGAGATAGACCTGCTTCTTAAACAGACGAAACGGCGTGTAATAATGGCATTCAATATGCCAGCCATCATCCGTATGTCCGGACCAGACATGCATGCCCTCGTTCCAAATGAAGAGAGTCGCATTGATGATGATGAAGGCCATGATGCTCGTCGCAAAGAGCATCAGTCGGACAATATCCATGAGAAAAATCTACAACATTCATTGATCGCAATGCGGCAATGATGCGCTTAAGCTTGGCCAAAAGTCCATAACTTGTTGCCGAGGAATGACCAGAATTGCACGATCCCGGTCGTTATGATCTGTGCAAGTAGATATGGAATAACAAGTTTCTCGACAAAAAATGTCATAAGCGCGCCTGTGATCACAAAGCCCACAGCAGCCACAGCGCTAAAGCGCCAGATGGCTTCGCGATGTGCGCGATGGCTGTCGAATGTATGGCGGCGATTTAAAATATAGGATGTGACGCCGCCGCATAAATAGCCAATCAGCGTGGCCGGTACGGGATCCCACGACAAGAGTTCCACCAAGGCAATCAGCGCCCCGTAATGGGCGATGACGGCAAAGAGCCCAACAATCACAAAGGCAGAGATCTGGCGAGACAAAGGCATGGCCTGTCTCCTAACGCTCAGGCAGGTCCTTGTCATCCTTCAGCGAATGGGGGAAGCGTTGTTTTCTGATCTTTTCCTCCACATATAGTGGGGGCGAATTGTCGCTGTTTGTGATTGCCGCAGCGGAACCCGCGCTGCTTGTTATGAGTTCAGTTAGTGTTTTCGGGCCATCATGTCCGACATTTTATTTTGTCTTGTTCATTTTGAGATGACGAATGGCTTTTTGCCGAGGTGCTGTCGGTCATATGCTGTCACTGTTGCGCCGCGCTCAAGAGGGCGTGGTGGCGGTGGAATTTGCTTTGGCTTCTGGCCCGCTTCTGGCCGTTTTGCTGTTCATTGTCGATATGGCCGCCAATCAGATGATTTTTCGGCAGATCGATTTGGTTGGCCAGTCGTTGATTGTGAAATTTCGTTCGCAGGAGATCATGCCGGAGGATTATTCCGCGCAGACTTTTCGAGAGCAGCTTGTTTGTCCTGAATTGCCGATTCTTGTTTGCGAGAAGATTGTGGTGAATCTGGGCCCGCCTGAACCGGGCAGCATGATCTCTTCAACCGATGTCAGCGCTGCCCGCTGGTGCTCGGGCATCCCGGACGGAGCGCTGATCCTGCAATTGGCCTATCCCGTGCCTTTTGTTTCGCGCATCTGGGCCGGCAATTTTGCCGACCGTTCGGTCTATTACGTGGTGTCTTTTGCCCTGCGCAATGCGCCCTGCCTATTGCGCCAGATGCGATGACGGAGGGCCGCTGACATGTTCTCCGTCAAGATCAAGCGCTTTCGTCATGACGACCGCGGGCTAACGCTGATCGAAACTTCATTCTACATGTTTTTTCTGGCGCTCATGATGGTCAACGGCACAGAGATTGATCGATATGCGCGGTTTGTACGCCATCTCGGTTTTGCTGCCGAGGGCATAGGTGTGCTGATGTCGCAGCATAATGCGCCAATGGGCAATGCTGACTGGAGCGGGGACACATCCGCGCTGGTTTGGCTTTATCCAGAGGTTGTGGCTTTGTCAGGCCAGCAATGGCGCGATGCGCTGGGTGTCCAGACAACATTGGTGCGTTTCGTGCCATCCGATCCCGCTTGTACCGAAAATTGCACCTATACAAGGGCGCAAGTTCTCTGGACATGGAGCGGGGGAACCGAGGGATCGCGTGCCTTGCTGGATGCCAAGGGCGTTTTGCGCACCTGCGGGCTCTTGGAACAGGGAACGGAAACGCCTGCTGCGCAGTCACTTCCGGCCAATCTGTTCCAAAACGGACAGCTTCTCGTCGTCACTTTGGTCTATGCCTACAAGCCCTATTTCAAAACATCTTTCATTGGCGAACGCCGCATCGTGCGTGAAGCCTATGTCGTACCAACAGGCGATCTGGACATTGATCCTTTTGGAATGGCCAATGAGGTTGTGCCATGCCCATGATGCGCTTGGTACAGAGCTTTCATGATTGGCGTGCGCAAGTGGGCAATCTGCCCTTGATTGCCGCTGCCATTCTCATTCCCGTCGCACTCGTCTCTGGCACGGCGCTCGATTATGGCATGTCGATTCAAGTGCGCCAAAAATTAGATCAAGCGGCGCAATCGGCAGCCGCGGCCGCGGTTGCGCAAAGCCGTGCTTTGCGCGCCATTCATCCGGATGTGCAACCAGAAGAAATGATGGAGCGCGGGCGCGGGCGCGCCGATATGGTGTTTAATGCGCAAAAGCCTAATGTGCGTAATGTCAAAACCAATTTTCGTTTAGAGCGCGGCCATGAGCCCAATATTTACATTGCCAGTTTTGAATATGATGCCGCACAGCCAACCATTTTCCTTCGTCTTTTGGGCATTCGCGATCTGGCCTTGCACGGATTTTCCCGCGCAACTTGGGTGGCGCGCGATGCTTTGATTGATGATGATTTTGGCGAATATGAAAATGAAGTGAAATCTGCAGGCGTCAAAACTTTTGCGCCGATGAAGGATTGGGTCTCCAATGCGCGGCTGCGCCCCAATGCCGCCCCGATCATCCAGCTTGCCGATGCGGCACGCTATGGTGGCCCGAAGCCTGATCAGGTGAAAGTCGCTGTCGAATTAGATGTCGGCATGGGCAATAGTTTCATTGCCAAGAAATTTTCTGCCGATCCTGGCCTGCATCAGGTGCGGTATTTTTATCGTGAGCAGGCGCGCAATGAAATGATTGCGCCCGCGTGGTTTTGCGGCACACGCGAGGATGATGTGTCGTGGATGACAGCGCGCGATCATTCGCTTGTGGGCAATACCAATCAAGTCTCGGTGCATTTGCTGCCAGATACGGGCCGCCCGCCCGCATATGATATGACTTTTGCGACGGGCAATCGCATCGACACATGTTATTCGTCTGGCGGTCGCTGGATCGAACGTGTGATTAAAGTCGATATTATCACGCGCGGTGATTATTGGATTGTCTTTCATGCGGAAGGCAAGGCCGATGGGATAGGGGGCGCTGTCGCCAATCTTGTTGTTTGTCGCGAGCCTTGCGCGCAAGATGATGGATCACCGCGCACCACCACTTCCAATTTTCCTTGGGCAGCAGACGAGCTTCTCTTTGAAGATCGCTTTACGACGAGTGATGCGCCCAATCCCATTGCAAGCTCGCCTGCACGCAGCAAGAGCGGATGGGATTTTCCCTCCTCGGGCTGGATCGCTTGGCCGCAAAATAATGTCACCTATCGCGCTGGTGCTGAAGGTGGGTCGGGCTATGTTGAATTGGATGTGCGCACCGCCAGCGGCGCTTTTGAAAATCGCGCAATGGGGCGGCCCTTCATGCTCGTGCCCGGTTTTTATGTGCTGCGTTACGGTTTCGGCACGGGCGCTTCGCTGATTGCATCGCCAGCTTGCAATTATTTCAGCTTGGATGCGGCTTTGCAGCGTCTACCGCGTGTGCGGGGCGCTGATACAAGGCGCATTTCCGTTCATATTGATCCTGATTTTGCGTCTCTGCATCCAGAAGTGGCGAGCCGGGGTGGAGATGAGCGCGCGGATTGGTTTTCGCCAAACCGGGTGAGTGAGCGCGAGTTTAAATCAGACCGCGTGCCGCGCCTGCCAACGCTGACCAATGCGGTTGATTATTGTGTTGATGCGCCAGCGGGCCAAATTGTGCCCCGTGAGATCATCTTCAAAGTGGATCGTGCGGGGCTCTATCTGTCTCTTATACACATCTCCGAGCC
>CAWUNF010000118.1:0-5445 GCA_963923195.1 uncultured Hyphomicrobiales bacterium
CATTAGAGCAAGAACAGGCACGAGAATGGTGGCTGCTGCGACAGCGCCCAAAAATAATCCGCCGCGCGTATCGATCAGCGAGAGAATGAAAGGCTTGCGGCTTTCCATCATCATGCCTCCACCGCACGACCTTTGAGCGCGAAGAGCCCACGCGGCCGCTTTTGGATGAAGAGAATGATAAAGACGAGCAGCAGAATTTTGCCGAGCACGGCACCCGCCAGTGGCTCCAAGAATTTATTTGCGACGCCGAGCGTCAAGGCGCCGAGCAATGTGCCCCAGAGATTGCCGACACCACCAAATACCACGACCATGAATGAATCGATGATGTAGCTCTGGCCAAGATTGGGTGAGACATTGTCGATCTGCGACAGCGCAACGCCCGCCATGCCCGCAATGCCCGAGCCCAGACCAAAGGCCAAAGCATCAATGCGGTTGGTATCAATGCCCATTGAAGAGGCCATGCGGCGGTTTTGTGTGACCGCACGCATACGCAGGCCGAAAGATGTGGCGCGTAGCACGAATTGCAGCGCGAAAAATACGGCAAGCGCAAAGACAATGATCCACATGCGGCCATAGCCGATTTGCAAAGCGCCGAAATCGAATGAGCCGGCCATGAAAGCAGGGGCCGAGACCTCGCGATTATTCGCGCCGAAGATAGTCCGCACGGCCTGTTGCAAAATCAGCGAAATGCCGAAAGTCGCGAGCAAAGTTTCGAGCGGGCGACCATAGAGAAAACGGATCACCACACGCTCAATCAAAATCCCCACAGCCGCCGTCACCAGAAAGGCGAGCGGAATGGCGATGAAAAGCGAATAATTCAGAAGGCCAGGGTGGCTCGTGCGCGCCCATTCTTGCACGGCGAATGTCGTGTAAGCACCCAGCATGACCATTTCGCCATGCGCCATATTGATAATGCCCATGACGCCGAAAGTAATGGCAAGCCCAATAGCAGCGAGCAGCAGAACAGAGCCGAGTGAGAGGCCATACCAAATATTTTGCACATTGCGCCACAGCGCAAGGCGGCCCTGAATGGAGGCAATCGCGCTTTCAGCCGCGCCTTTCACATGGCCTTCGCTCCAAGAGACGATGGTGGAGAGCACGCCAAGCGCTTCTTGGTCGCCGCGCGACTTCAACACTTCAACGGCTTCAAGACGCCGCACTTCCGGCGCGCCGCTGTCACTCGCGATAATGGCGGCGCGTGCTTCTTCCAGAATTTTTTTATTGGCGGAGACTGTTTCTTTCTCGAGCGCTGCCTCGACCAAGGGCAAAGCGCTGGCATCGCGTGATTTGAACACGCTATCAGCCGCAGCGCGGCGCTTGGCCGGATCAGGCGACATGAGCGTCAGTGCGCCACGTGCGGCATCGAGCGAGCGGCGCACGGCATTATTGATGCGCACTTTCTTGAGGGAGGAGGCCATGACATCGGCGGGCTCGCCCGTCGACGCATCAAAGATTTTGCCCGCTTCATCGGCGAAATAGAGTTTGCGCGCGGGGCCGTTGAAATAAAGGCGATTGGCGGCCAGAGCTTCGACAATATCTGCGGCTGTCCGCAGATCAGAGCTTGGCAATTCATTCAACGCGCGTTCTGTTTCAGGAAATTTGTCGCTGGTCAGGCCGATGATAATGGCGGATTCGCCTTGAGCGCGCGCGTGTGGCGCCACAAACAGCGCGAGCATGAGAAGAAAGAAAGCCGTCGCCAGAATGGAGAGTGTTTCCACGAGGCCTTTTGCGCTTGTCGCTGGAAGGGCGAGGGCGCGCACGCGCATGCGCGAGCGAGGAAGCTGGTTCATATCGGCCTCTTGGAAGCTGTCCCGCAGGTGCGCCTGCGTGGATTTTGGTTTGCGGGGCCCGGGCGGTTTTCATCACCGTCCGGGCCGCTCTTGTCTCGCGCGTGAGGAGGGAGGATCCGCGCGAGGAGATTTGTGTCAGGCGTGGCTTATTTACCTGCGCCGCCGCACTTGCCGGTCTTCACATTGAAATTGCCGCAAGAGAGGGGCTTGCGCCAATCCGAGATCAGATCTTTTGAGCCTTCGAGATAATCCGACCATTCGTCACCAACAACGAGGCCAGATGTCTGCCAGACTGTGTTGAACTGACCATCAGCTTGCACTTCGCCAATCAGCACGGGCTTGGTGATGTGGTGGTTCGGCATCATGGTCGAGAAACCGCCGGTGAGATTGGGCACGGAGACGCCAATCATCGCGTCGATGACCGCTTCGGGGTCCGTCGTGCCAGCCTTTTCAACGGCTTTCACCCACATGTTGAAGCCGATCACATGCGCTTCCATCGGGTCATTGGTCACGCGCTTCGGGTTCTTGGTGAAAGCCTTCCACTTTTCAATGAAAGCCTTGTTGTCGGGATTGTCGACCGATTGGAAGTAATTCCACGCGGCGAGATGGCCGACGAGCGGCTTGGTATCAATGCCAGCGAGTTCTTCTTCACCCACTGAGAAAGCAACAACTGGAATGTCTGTCGCCTTAATGCCAGCATTGCCGAGTTCTTTATAGAAGGGCACGTTGGCATCGCCATTGATGGTCGAGACAACGGCCGTCTTCTTGCCCGCTGATCCAAACTTCTTAATGTCGGCGACAATCGTCTGCCAATCGGAATGACCGAAGGGCGTGTAATTGATCAAAATGTCTTCTTGCTTCACGCCCTTTGACTTGAGATAGGCCTCAAGGATTTTATTGGTCGTGCGCGGATAGACATAGTCTGTGCCAGCCAGCACCCAGCGCTGCACCTTTTCCGTTTCCATCAAATAATCGACGGCCGGAATGGCTTGCTGGTTGGGCGCAGCGCCGGTGTAGAAAATATTTTTGGACGATTCTTCGCCCTCATATTGTACGGGGTAGAAGAGGATTGAATTCAGCTCTTCAAAGACCGGCAGCACAGATTTGCGCGACACGGAGGTCCAGCAGCCAAAGGTGGCGGAAACTTTTTCCTTCGAGATCAGCTCGCGCGCCTTTTCAGCAAAGAGCGGCCAGTTGGATGCAGGGTCAACGACGACAGGCTCAAGCTTTTTGCCGAGCAGGCCGCCTTTTTTATTTTGCTCTTCGATGAGCATGAGCATGACATCTTTCAGCGTGGTTTCGCTGATCGCCATCGTGCCGGAAAGAGAATGGAGAATGCCGACCTTGATCGTGCCCGCACCCTGCGCAAAGGCCGCAGGAGAAGCAAAGGCGAGCGCACCGCCAATGGCCGCGCCGGTCGCGCGCAGCATGAAACGCCGGGTAAAAGACATGGCATTCCTCAATTTGTTGCCGGACAGCTCCAGAGGGGAGAAGAGCGCCGGTGAGTTGCATTTCGTCCGCAAGGGACGCGCCATAGAGGAGTGCAACGGGCGTGCCAGCGCCGCGCGCGCAGGCTTTTGGGGTGAAATCAACAAAGCGCGCAGCTTTTGCTTTTCTGAGGGCAAATTCATGCTCAATAATGAGGCAAAGCAGCAGGTTTCTGCTGTTTGATTACACAGGGCGCTCTTGTGTGAGTCATTGCCGCATTTTTGAACGGTCTTCATGAATCGGCGCATAAGTCTCGCTTGAGCGGGCGGTTTTGCGGGCTAAGGTCGGGGCAGTCAAAAAGGGCTTTATGGGCCTGCCGGGAGGAAAAATGGATCGTCGTTCCTTTTTAAAATTGCAGATCAGCCTTGCAGCTTTTGCGCCCATGATGGGCGAAGCTTTCGCGCAAAGCGCTTATCCATCGCAAAATGTCACTTTGGTCGTGCCTTTCACGCCCGGCGGCTCGACAGACATCCTCGCCCGCCTGCTGGGCCAAAAGCTGAGCGAGGCTTTGGGAAAAGCCTTTGTCATTGAAAATCGCGCGGGTGCGGGCGGGGCTGTTGCCTCTACCGCCGTGTCACGCGCCACGCCTGATGGCCATACATTGATTATGGGCCATATCGGCACTTTGGGCGTCAATCCGAGCCTCTATCCCAATCTGGGCTATGACCCGGTGAAGAGCTTTGCCCATCTCACCATGTTGGCGAGCGTGCATAATGTGCTGGTGGTCCATCCCTCGCTGCCGGTGAAAAGCGTGGCCGAATTGGTGGCCTATGCCAAAGCCAATCCGGGCAAGCTCAATTATTGCTCAGGCGGCAATGGCAGTGCGGCTCATATTGCTATGGCAGCATTCATGGTGGCGACAGGCACGCAAATGACGCATGTGCCCTATCGCGGCACAGCGCCCGCGGTGCAGGATTTGCTGGCCAATGTTGTGCAACTCACCATGACGGGCGCGCCTGCCGTTCTGCCACATGTGGAAGCTGGCACATTGCGCGCCCTTGGCGTGTCGAGCCCCAAGCGTGTGGCGGCGATGAAAGATATTCCGACCATTGCCGAGCAAGGCTATCCGGGTTTTGAGGCCGACCAATGGTATGGCATTCTGGCACCCTCAGGCACGCCGCAGCCGATTGTGGATCGGCTCAATGCGGAAATTCGCAAAGCCATGACAGATAAGGAAATCGTTGCGGCACTTGCGCGTGATGGCGCAGATGTCTGGGTGACAAGCCCGGATGAATTCCGTGACTTTATCGCAAAAGAAATTCCACGTTGGGCAGAAGTGGTCAAAGCCGCGAAAATCAAGCTTGATTGAACTTTCGCGCGTCGCTCTTTCGTGACAATTTGCGCCGCTGAAAAGAAACGAAGAAAAGGAAAAGCGCGTGTCTGATCATCGCCGCCTTGAGGGCAAAATCCTCATCGCCACGCATAATGCGGGCAAGCTTGCTGAAATGCGCGAATTGCTTGAGCCTTATGGCATTACAGCCGTATCTGCTGGTGAGCTGAAGCTCGACGAGCCAGAAGAGACAGGCACAACTTTCATGGCCAATGCGGAAATTAAGGCGCGTGCGGGTGCGCAATCCTCAGGCCTGCCCTCTTTTGCTGATGACAGCGGCATTTGTGTTGCAGGGCTTGATGGAGCGCCGGGCATTTATTCGGCCCGCTGGGCGGTAGATAAAAAATTCGATGCCGCTATGGCGCGCATCGATTCAGAGCTTAATGCCAAAGGCATTGGCCGTGATCATCCACGCAAAGCTTGGTTCATTTCGGCCCTTTGCATCGCTTGGCCCGATGGCCATGTCGAACATTTTGAGGGCCGTATTGATGGTGATTTGGTCTGGCCGCCGCGTGGCACAGCGGGCTTTGGCTATGATCCCATGTTCCTGCCGGAAGGTCATTCGCGCACTTTTGGTGAAATGACGTCGGATGAAAAGCACGGCATTCCGGCTGATGGATCACGGGCTTTGTCGCATCGTGCCCGCGCGTTTCAGGATTTGGCACGCGCCTGCCTGCGCAAATAAGCCCATCTCGCAATGACGGCATGAATATGCGATAAGCGTCGCATGTCGTCATCGTTTCATCCGGGCTTCGGGGTCTATGTTCATTGGCCCTTTTGCTTGTCGAAATGCCCCTATTGCGACTTCAATTCGCATGTCCGCTATAAGCCAGTGGA
>CAWUNF010000119.1:0-5436 GCA_963923195.1 uncultured Hyphomicrobiales bacterium
CCAGCGCCGAGCAGCTTCAGCAATTTGAAGAGGTCGCGCTTTGGGCAGCGCGGGCGGGCCTTGGCCTCACCGTGCATTGGAATAATGAGGCCTCCATCCATCATGTGCTGGATGCGTTCGCGCGTGTGCGCGCGCAAGAAGATTATGCGCCCTTGCGCTGGTCGATTGCGCATATTCATGATGCCAAGCCGCAGACGCTGGCGCGGATGAAAGAGCTGCAACTGGGCTGGCTCATGCAAAATAGGCTTTATTTTGCAGCCCCCGCTTTTCTTGCCAATTATGAAGCGGCGCGTTTGAGCCAAATGCCGCCTCTGGTCCAAGCGCGCAGCATGGGTGTGGTTGTGGGCGGTGGCACGGATGCTGATCGTGTCATGTCCTACAATCCCTTTGTTGCTTTGCGCTGGATGCTTGATGGGCGCAGTTTGTCGGGGCTTGAAACAAGGGGTGTGGATGAGCGCCCCTCGCGCGAAGAGGCTTTGCGCATTTGGACGCAAGGCTCGGCTTGGTTTTCGCATGAGGAGACGCGCCGCGGCATTTTGAAAGCCGGCGCTTTGGCGGATCTGGCTGTCCTGTCGGGCGATTTTTTCTCCATTCCCTTAGAAGATATGGCCCATCTACGGGCCGAATTGACCTTTGTGGGCGGGCGCATCGTCCATGCGGGCGGAGATTTTGCGCCGCTGTCTTCACAATAATGCGCGTCCTCTGGACGAAAGCCGCAAAAAGTCGCAGATTCTATGCTGTAAGAAGGCGCCAACAAGCCTTCATCGGGGGAGGGGAAGGGTGATTGTCTTTCTTCTAATTTTGCATGGGCTTTGTGCGGTCGCGCTTTTAGGCGCGATCACGCATCAGACATTTGCGGCTTGGTGGCCCGCACGCAGCGCGGCTGGCTTTACCGCGCATTTTCGCGCGGTGCAGGGCGCGAAATTCACCAATGCCATTGTCATTCTCTTCATCATCACTTTCATTTTGGGCGCGTGGATTTATCCCCCCTATCGGCTCAATGGGCGCACCTATCTTGAGACCATGCGCATGTGGACGGTAAATGGCTCTTTCGAATTGAAAGAGCAATTTCTCGCCATTGGGCTCGGCATGTTGCCCTTCTATTGGTATGTCTGGAAGCAATCTTTTGACGACACTTTGGCATTGGCGCGCAAAATGACGAGCGCGCTCATTTGCTTTGCTGTGTGGTTTGGTTTTATCGCAGGCCATGTGGTCAATAATGTGCGGGGGATTCAATAATGACCTCACTCGCACGCCTCACACCGATTTTTTCTGCCACTTTTGCGATTGCTTATGTGATCATTGAGCAGAATAATCTCGCGCTCTTCACCTATCATCCCCGCATCAATGAATGGGGTTGGCTCATGGAGCCGTCGCGCAATGGGCCGGGCATGTATTGGTATGGATGGCTCGCCAGTTCCGCGCTGGTTGCCGCTGCCGCCTCACTCATGTCTGTGCCACTCTTGCGCAATCGCAACGTGCCAAGCATCATGGGTTGGGTCGTGCCGCTCATCTGCATGGTGCTCTTTGTTTATCTTCTGCGCGCATTTTTCTTCCGCTAAGGGCTTCGCTCATGTTTCAGAAAACAGCTCTGTGCAGCCTTCTTTTAGCCGCTCTCGCCATGCCAGCTTTCGCGGGCGGCGATGATGTGGAGCCGGGTCTGGGTGATCCGGCTGATGGCCCGCCTTTCTTTGGCGAAGTCGTCGATCTCAAAAGCCGTAAAAATGTGGTCGATGCTTTGGTGCGTGCCGAATTTGGCAAGGGCCAAGTCATTCTGACGCGCAGCGATCCGGAAGGGCGCTTCCGTTTTGGCGCCTTTGGCCGCACGGTGGATCCCAATTCAATTCATTTCACCTGTGCCATGAAAGGCTATAAGGCGGTTGATCTCATTCGCACGCCGGGGCCGCGCGATGAATCACCGATTGAATTGAAATGCCTGCTTGAGCCTGAATGATCAATCTTCGCCTTCGGCGATGGGCGGCTCACGCAGATCCATGATTTCAATCACATTGCGATCGGGATCGTGGAAATAAGCGCTGCGGCCGCGGAATGTGCCGTGCGTGCGATCTTCTTCTTTGAAGATGCGGATATTCTTTTCAGCCAGAAATTTTTTCATCTGGTCGTAGCGTTCGCCGCGATAGACAAAAGCGGTGTGAATGTCGTGCTTATCGCCCGGATTCACCTCAATCGGATTTTCCGAATAGGTCAGCACGAAATAGACATCCTCGCAGCGCATGAACACCATATGGTTGTTCCGGCGCACTTTCGTCAGCCCAAGAATGCCCGTGTAAAAGGCTTCCGACCGATCCAGGTCTTTTACAGGAATGGCAAAGTGGAGGACGGCTTCGGCTTTCATGGTTTCTGCCCCAGTTTGTTGTTTTGCCGAAAGGTTACGGCGGCCCGTCCGGCTTGGCAAGCAACTTGCGAGCTAACTTGGCAAGTAACTTGGCAAGTAACTTGGCAAGTAACTTGGCAAGCAAGCAGGGGCTTGGTAATGAACAGATCAATGGCCCGCCATCAGCATCGGACAGGGCCTCGGGAGGATAAAAAGATGCGCGCGTTTTGCCGGGCCTTCACCCTTTTCTCGCTTCTTGTCGCAACCGCGCTTGGCGCTGTTTCATCTGCGCGCGCCGATGCGATTGAAGATTTTTATAAAGGCAAAACGGTCAGCCTGATCGTCTCTTCCTCAACGGGTGGTGGCTATGACACGCTGGCGCGTTTGTTGACGCGTTTCATCTCGCGGCATTTGCCGGGGCAACCCAATATTGTCATTCGCAATATGCCGGGCGCGGGTGGCATTGTTGCGACCAATCATCTCTATACGCTTGCAGCAAAAGACGGCACGGTGATTGGCGCTGTGCAAAATAACACGCCTTTCGAGCCTTTATTTGGTACGAAAGAAGCCAATTATGATCCGACAAAATTCAATTGGCTGGGTTCGCCTTCCGTTGAAACCAGCATTTTGACGGTTTGGCATACAGCGCCCGCCAATACGCTCGATGATGCACGCAAGGTCGAGTTGAAAATGGGCTCATCGGGCGCCAATTCGACGCCAAGTTTTTATGGCCGTCTGCTCAATGAAACGCTTGGCACCAAGCTCAAACTGATCGTGGGATATCCGGGCCAGAATGATGCGCTGCTGGCGATGGAGCGCGGCGAGCTCGATGGCTATCCGAGCGTTTTCTATAATTCGCTTGTTTCAACGCGCCCCAATTGGCTGCCGGAAAAGAAGGTCAAGCTCATCGTGCAATATGGCGCGGAAAAGCTGCCGCAATTGCCAGACGTCCCCTTCGTGCTGGATCTGGTGAAAAATGAGGAAGATCGCCAGCTCTGGCGGGCGGCGGTTGGCCCCATTGCCACGGGGCGGCCCTATCTTCTGCCCCCCGGTGTGCCGCAAGAGCGCGTGGTGGCCATGCGAAAAGCCTTTTGGGATGCCTTTAATGACAAGGAATTTTTGGCCGAACAGGCCAAAGCCAGCCTTGGCGCAGATACCCCTCGCACGGGGGAGCAAATTCAGGATATTATCGTCCAATCCTATCGGTCGCCCCCGGCTGTGGTGGAGCGTTTGAAGAAGCTTCAGCAGAGCCAATAAGCGACATCAGGAAACGGGTCAGAACAATGCTCGATAAGAATAAAGCCCTCAATGTCACGCCCGCCGAAATGATCGCGCGGGCCGAAGCCCTCGTGCCTGTCTTGGCCTCACGCGCCGCGCAAGCTGAAAGCCTGCGTCGCTGCCCAGATGAGACGATTGCTGATTATGTTCAATCTGGCCTGCTGCGCGTGTGCCAGCCGGTGCTCTATGGCGGCTATGAAATGGGCTATGACGTGCTCTGCACGATCATTCAAACGCTCGCACGTGGCTGCGCTTCACAGGCTTGGACCTATATGGTGCTTGCTGACAATCCGCTGAAGCTCGCGACTTTTTCCAAAGAAGCGCAAGACGAAGTCTGGGGCAAGGATGACACGCAGCGCGTAGGCGTTGCCGTGGCGGCTGTTGGCAAAGGCAAGCGCGTTGATGGCGGCATTACATGGGAAGGCCTGCATGGTTTTTCGAGCGGCATTGACCATGTGCATTGGTTGATCTGCGGCGGCTTTATTATGGAAGAAGATGGCAGCAAGACGGGCTGCATGGTGCTTCTGCCCAAAAGCGATGTGACCGTGATTGATGATTGGAAAGTCATCGGCCTGGCGGGCACAGGTTCCAAAAGCTTTAAAGTGGATGGCGCTTTCGTGCCCGCGCATCGTTTCATCTTGAAGAAAGATTATGATGCAGGCACCACACCCGGCGCCAAGCTGCATCATTCGCCTGTCTTCCGCATGCCACGTGGTGGCGTGTCGGCGGCAAGCTATACGGCTGCCGCTCTTGGTGCGGCGCAAGCTTTGCTCAAGAGCTATTATGAATATACAGCGCCGCGCAAATCACGCGGCAAGGCTGTGGCGGAAGAGCCCGGCACGCAAATGCTGATTGGTCTGGCCTCCGCCGAGATTGAAGCGGCTGAGCGCATGTATATGGGCGCTTTGCGCGAGACGATGGATGTGCTGGAGCGCGGCGAGAAAGTCTCGAAAGAAATGCAAGTGCAGGGCAAGCGCAATTGCTGCTATGCCGCGCAACTTGCCATGCAAGCTGCGCAAAAGATTTTCAATTTTGCAGGCGGTCGTGCGCTTTTCCTCGACAGTCCCATGCAGCGCCAATTCCGCGATTGTTTTGCAGCATCCGCCCATCACTCTTTGTCATGGGATTCTGCCGCGATGGAATATGGCAAATATCAATTGCAGGCCCATCAGCCGCATTGATCAAAAAGCCCCGCTTTGGCGGGGCTTTTTTTAGTTTCAGATCACACCTGCCAGATGCGCAAGCACGCCTGCCACAGATGTGGCAGCGAGCACCTGCAACATGCCAGCCTTCATGCGGAAAATGGCATAGGCCGCACCCATCGAAAGCGCGAGTGCTGCAGGATTGAGTGAAAGAAGCACGGGCAGGTCCATGCCATGCCAAGCCTGCGTTTGTGCAAAAATCGTGTGAATGGCAAACCAAATCGCGAGATTGAGGATCACGCCGACAACGGCAGCGGTGATGGCAGAAAGCGCGCCTGCAATGGCTTTGTTTGCGCGCAGGCGCTCAATGAAAGGCGCACCGAGAAAAATCCAAAGGAAGCAGGGCGCAAATGTCACCCAAGTCGCAATGAGCCCACCAATCGTGCCAGCAATGATCGGCGACAGATTGCCCGCCTCACGAAAGGCGCCCATAAAACCTACAAATTGCAACACCATGACGAGCGGGCCGGGTGTTGTTTCTGCCATGCCGAGACCATCGAGCATTTCGCCGGGCTTCAGCCAGTGAAAATTCTCAACCGCTTGCTGCGCGACATAAGCGAGCACCGCATAAGCGCCTGTCTCTTATACACATCTCCGAGCCCACGAGACCAGAGAGGATCT
>CAWUNF010000120.1:0-5422 GCA_963923195.1 uncultured Hyphomicrobiales bacterium
CATCGCATTTGCGAATGTTGCCTTGCACGCCTGACTGAAGCTTGGCCGCAACGCCTGCACCCTCAACAGGCTTGGCGAAAATCGGAAAAACATCGCCGCGTTTCCAAGGCGCCACCAGCGCAGTGCGTTTGCCCGAGAGCAAAGATTGCAGCACCCAACCTTCCGTACCCTCAGCATCGCGAATACGCCGCCAATTTTCAAATTCAGCGGTGATTTCGACCGGCAATCCGGCGCGTTGGAACACCCAGCTTGTCCGGTGATCTTTTGACGGGCCTTCACGCAAATTCACACGGTCAGACTTTAGGCTGACGTAACGTGGAATCGGCAGGCCGGTGGATTGGCCGACTTGCGCCTGCGCCCAGGCCGAGACGGGCGCTAAAAACAGCAAAGCAGCGACCAGCGCCAAAAAGGGGCGGGCGTGATTCGTGAGCCTTTTGCAGGACTTTTCCTCGATCCGCGCCGTCTTTTGCGCAACAAATCCGGTCATCATCACTCTCTGGAGAGACAGGGCCTCTGGGTCGCCGTTTGGGCCGCGACCACGCGACTGTGTCTCGCTCATTCTTGTCTTTGTCGGGGCATCTGTTAGAGAGGCTTTGGCCCGATCAAAAGGCCCAAGCCTCTAAACGCCTTGTTCGCCGCCGATTAAGCGCTGACGGTGTTAATGGATGGTGAAAAGCGGGAAAATCCGTCAAACTTTCCAATATGGTGTGGATGTTCGAATGAGCTCGGGACGAACGGCATGACCAAGAAAAAGCCCTTGGTGATTGTGACGCGCAAATTGCCGGACGTGGTCGAAACGCGCATGTGCGAATTATTCGACACGCGTTTGAACATTGCTGACAAGCCCATGTCGCAGGCCGAATTGGCGGAAGCCATACGCATGGCCGACGTGCTTGTGCCGACCGTGACAGATCGCATTGATGCGGGCCTCATTGCGCAGGCCGGCGAAAATATGAAGCTCATCGCCAATTTCGGGAACGGCGTTGATAATATCGATGTGACGGCCGCTTTGCGCCGGGGCATCACGGTCACGAATACGCCGGGCGTTCTCACCGAAGATACAGCCGACATGACTTTGGCCCTGATTTTGGCCGTTGCGCGGCGTGTTGCGGAAGGCGCGAATGTCATTCCCTCAGGTGAATGGGAAGGCTGGTCGCCCACATGGATGCTGGGTCGGCGCATCACGGGTAAGCGTCTGGGCATTGTTGGCATGGGCCGTATTGGTCAGGCGGTGGCGCGTCGCGCAGCCGCATTTGGCCTGTCGATCCATTATCACAATCGTCGGCGCGTTTCGGCTGCGGTCGAAGAAAGCTTGCAAGCAACCTATTGGGAATCGCTCGACCAAATGCTCGCGCGTATGGATATTATTTCGGTCAATTGCCCGCATACGCCAGCGACCTATCATCTTCTCTCGGCACGCCGCCTGAAGATGTTGCAGCCCCAAGCCATTGTCGTGAACACGGCGCGCGGTGAAATCATCGATGAAAATGCACTCGCGCGCATGTTGGAAGCGGGCGAAATTGCAGGCGCAGGCCTTGATGTGTTCGAGCATGAGCCGGCTGTCTCGCCCAAACTTGTGAAACTCGCCAAGGCGGGCAAAGTGACTTTGTTGCCGCATATGAGTTCGGCCACCCATGAGGGCCGCATTGATATGGGCGAGAAGGTGATCATCAATGTCAAAACCTTCCTCGATGGTCACCGCCCGCCGGATCGCGTTCTCCCCAGCATGCTCTAAAAGTCCCTGATTTCAGGGCATTTTCGGCCGGGGCGTGAGGCCCCTTGAACAGGCTTCTCGCATCCCCATATTGCCATATGTGGATGCCGCAAGGGTCCGTTTCCCGAAGTGCCTAAAGGGCTTCGCTATGTCTCGCGTTCCGAATTTGAATTCGCCGTTTTTGCTGGGCTTTGACGATATTGAGCGTGCGCTTGATCGTGTCACGCGCGCCACGTCAGACGGCTATCCGCCCTATAATATTGAACGTCTGCGCCGCACAGAGACTGAGCCGGAGCGTTTGCGCATCACTTTGGCGGTGGCTGGTTTCACCTCAGACGAACTCGATGTGACGCTTGAAGAGCGCCAGCTCATCATTCGCGGTCGTCAGGTCGATGATGGTGAGCGCGAATATTTGCATCGCGGCATTGCCGCCCGCCAATTTCAACGCGCCTTTCTTTTAGCTGAAGGCATGGAAGTGCTCGGCGCTGATCTCAAAAATGGTTTGCTCTGTGTTGATCTTGCCCGTCCCGAACCAGAGCGGATCGTCAAGAAAATTGGAATTTCAGTGAAGGACTAAATGTCTTCACAGCAAATCATGCGGGTTCGATATGGACCGCGAAAAGGAGCATAAAAATGATCGCCGACAACAAGCCAAAGAGTGCGCCGCTCACGCCAGAGCAGTTCGCCCATCTGGGCGATGGCGCGGTTGCTTATGTGAAAGCCATGCGCTCAGAAGAGGTGATGCGCCTTTTCCCGCAAGCACCAAAAATTGAGCCCGGTTTGCAGCTTTTTGCTTTGCTCAGTGCAACAGGCGCGCCCATCGTCTTGACCGATTCACGCGATGCGGCTGTTGCCAATGCTTGGGAGCATGATCTGCAAACAGTGAGTTTGCACTAACCGCCAAAGAGGCGTTCAAAAAGTGAGCGCTCGCGCGTTGATGTCTCGCGCGGCGCCAGCAATGATCCAATCGGATCAGGCTTTGCGCCAGCTATATCTCCAGGCGGTATCATCGCGCCCGGATCATTTCTAAAATTAAATCCGGGCAGAGGTGAAGGCGGCACATCTTTCAGCGCCACTTTCATATAGCGGCTCCAGACATTGACGGGCAGATTACCGCCCGACACGCGCTTGGTGGGCGAATTATCGTCATTGCCAAGCCAGACGCCGGTGATGAGCTGGCTTGTATAACCAACGAACCAACCATCGCGATAATCTTGTGACGTTCCGGTTTTGCCAGCCGCTTGCCAGCCGGGAAGTTCAGCATGTTTGGCTGTGCCAATGATGAGCGTTTCTTGCATCATACCATTCATCATGGCGACATATTGCGGTTCAATCACGCGGCCAAAGCTTGCGCCTTTGCGTTGATAAAGCAGCGTTCCATCGGCCTTTTTCACACGCAAGATAATATGTGGCTGCACGCGAATGCCACCATTGGCAAAGGGGGCATAGGCGGACACAAGTTCAAGCGGCGTGACTTCTGACGTGCCCAGCGCAATCGATGCATTGACTTGTAAATCAGAGGCAATGCCGAGGCGATGGGCTGTATCAGCCACCGTCTTTGCACCCACTTCAAGGCCAAGGCGCACAGCAACCGTATTCAAAGACAGAGCGAGTGCGCGTGTGAGCGTGACAGAGCCTTGATATTCATTGGTGGAATTTTCAGGTTGCCAGCCGCGCACATTGATAGGCGCATCTTCGCGCATTGTGTCAGGTGTTAGGCCTTTTTCAAGCGCTGCGAGATAGACGAAAGGTTTGAAAGAAGAGCCCGGTTGGCGTTTGGCAACGATTGCGCGATTGAATTGGCTTTCTTGATAATTGCGCCCACCAACCAAGGCTTTGATTTGACCGTTGGCATCAATCGAGACCAAAGCGCCTTGCGTGACATTGAAACGTTTGCCCGATTTTTCGAGCTCGTCCGTCAGCGCTTTTTCAGCGGCGGCTTGTTTCTCAAGACTAATGGTTGTTGAGATGGTGAGATCTGTGTCGATCACGCCGACAATTTCTTCGAGCACATCCATCACATAATCGGCGGCATAATTGATTGAGCCCGCATGATCGCGCGATACGCTGGCTGGATTGGCCAGCGCCATTTTCGCCATGCCCTCCGTAATATGCCCTTCTTGTTGCATCGCGCTGATCACTTGGGCGGCGCGTTCAACGGCCGCTGCGGGATTGCGCGTGGGGGCCAATTTGGTTGGCGCTTTCATGAGGCCTGCCAGCATGGCGGATTCTTGCAATGTGGCTTGTGCAGCTCCGTGACCGAAATAACGGCGCGTGGCAGCTTCCACGCCATAGGCGCCTGAGCCGAAATAAACACGGTTCAAATAAAGTTCGAGGATTTCATCCTTGGAATATTTTTGCTCCAGCCAAAGAGCGAGAATGGCCTCCTGCACTTTGCGCGACAAAGTGCGCTCTTGTGTGAGGAAGAGATTTTTTGCGAGCTGCTGGGTGAGTGTCGAGCCGCCTTGCATATTCCCGCGCCCCGAAGCATTGCGGAAAATAGCGCGCGCAATGCCGATGGGATCAATGCCCCAATGGCTGTAGAAGCGCCGATCTTCAATCGCGATAAAGGCCCTTGGCAGATAGGGCGGCAAATCAGCGAGCCGCACTTCTGCCCCGCCTGTATCGCCGCGATTGGCGAGCAAGCGTCCATCCTCGCTCAAAATGGCAATATTGGGCGGGCGTTTGGGGACAGCGAGCTTGTCGATGGGCGGCAAAAGGGTCGCCTGCCAAGCGACTACGGCGGCGATGAGGATAAAACCCCAAACAGCGGCGACCGAGGTCCAGTAAAACAAAAAGCCGAAAAAGGATCGGCGCTTTTTGCGCTTCGGCCCGCGCTTTTTGGTCCGCACGGGCTCATCCGCCTCGTCCTCATAGGCGATCTGGCGGGCTGCGCCTTTTTTGGGGCCGCCGACCCTGTCCTCGGGATGGACGCGCAGGCTCTCGTCCCGATCCGTTTCCGGATCGTTGGAAAAGCGAGGTTCGCGTCGTTTCGAAGCCATAGGCCTTGCAGAAAATGGGGCTAATTGGGGCAGTTTCCGGCCGATCCTGCCGCCTGTCGGCTTAAGGCCCGGTTAAGCCCGAAAAATGGGCCTTTTAGGGCAGAAATTTGGGGACTTTCGGCCCTGTTTTGGCCCCTTCTTGCAGCTTGCGCTTGCTCTCGCTTCCGCACCGCGTCAAAGTCGCGGCCCCGGTGATTTGCGCCGGCGTTTCGACCTTTGTTGTGAGGATGGATCAGGCCCCATGAAAGTCACTCTCGAAAGAGCAGCGCTTCTCAAATCGCTGGGCCATGTGCACCGCGTTGTTGAACGCCGGAATACGATCCCCATTCTCGCCAATGTGCTTTTGCAAGCCGGCAATGGCCAGCTTGTTTTGAAAGCAACCGATCTTGATCTCGAAGTCACCGAAAGCGTTGCGGCTGATGTTGGCCAAGCCGGCGCGACCACGCTGCCCGCGCATGTGCTCTATGACATTGTTCGCAAATTGCCAGAAGGCGCACAGGTCTCGCTCGAACTGACCGGCGAAGCTGGCCAGCTTCTTTTGCGTTCGGGCCGTTCGCGTTTCAATCTGCAATCGCTGCCAGAAAGCGATTTCCCGGATCTCAATGCAGGTGATTTGTCGCATCGCTTTGCCCTTGCTGCGGGTGATTTGAAAAAGCTGATCGACAACTGTCTCTTATACACATCTGACGCTGCCGACGATACTCCT
>CAWUNF010000121.1:0-5415 GCA_963923195.1 uncultured Hyphomicrobiales bacterium
TCTTAAAGGGGTGCTAAAGACAGGGCGCTTGGTGCATTTCCTTGTGGGTTGCACCGGCTTTTCGGCAATATGGTTGAGGCTTTCTTGACGCTGTTGGAATTGGCATCATGAGCTTTTCGCCCGCAATATGGTTTATCAAAGATTAAACGACAAAAAGCGTCATGCTCTGCGCATTGACACAAGCCAGGCCTGCGTCAATCTCACTTTTGCGCGCCCATGATCTGCGTGCGGAGTTGTCATGTTTTTCATCTTGCGTTGTCTCTTCTGGCTTGGCCTTGTCTATCTTGCTCTGCCTTTGACGGAGTTTGATTGGCGTCCTGATCTATTGGGCGCCAAACAAGCAGCCCAAAATGCAGCTCAAGAAGCGGTCAAAGAGCGTGTCACAGATTGGTGTTTGAAAGACCCGGCGACTTGCGCAAAAAATGCTGCCGAAGCGGCCGATCTTCTGGGCCTCATTCCGCCACAAAAAGGCGCCTCGCAAAATACATTGCAGCCTGACGACCTTAAGCCCATCTGGCGCGGACATGGTGAGGGCGCCCGCCCCGCCCGCGGTTAAGGCTGGCCATCAGGGCCTTTTGCGCCATATAGAGGGGCGACAAAACTCCTGAGCGGAATCATGGCTGCGACAATCGACGACATTATCGAAAATTTCGAATTGCTGGATGAGTGGGACGATCGTTACCGCTATTTGATCGAGCTTGGCCGCGATCTCGCGCCGCTGCCCGAGGCCGCACATCATGACGAAAATAAAGTGCGCGGTTGCGCCAGCCAAGTTTGGTTGGAAACACATATTGCGCGCGAGAGCGGCGAACCCGTGCTGACATTTTTGGGCGATAGTGATGCCCATATTGTGCGCGGCCTTGTTTATCTCATGCTCGCCCTTTATTCGGGCCGCCCCGCGCATGAGATTATTGCCACAGATCCGCAGCCCCTCTTTGCAAAACTCGGCCTTGATGCCCATTTAACGCCACAGCGTTCAAATGGTGTGCGCTCGATGGTCGAGCGTATCAAGGCCGATGCACGGGCAGCTCTTGCGGCGGCTTAAGTGAGAGCGGGGCGATAATCGTGAGCGCCCCAATGGCGCATGGGAGTTGCGGCCGCAGGCCTCGCAAAAAGCCCGTAATGATAGGCCAATCTCGTCAAAGCCAATTCTAAGACGACGCGCGCCGAGCGCCTTGGCCAGCGCCGCTCCGTCTCAATTGTTTCGAGCCCTTTGAGGCAAGCGCAAATATCAAATAAGAGGCCTGAGAGATCAGGCCCGACTTCCTGCATCGCACGATCAATGCGCTGGCGCGCCGCTAAAGCCTGTTCGCTGATCGGCAAAGCTTGCGGCTGCGCATGACGATCTGCCGCAATGGAATCCCAGCGCGTGGTGATGCTTGGAAGCGTTCGCGCCAGATCATAATCACGGCGCAAACGCTCGCCCGCTTGGAACAATTCCGACGCCAGCAAGCCGCGCTTGGCAAGCCAGCTCAGCGGGCTCTCGCCATCATCAATGATCAGCGCGCCCTCACGGCGCAAACGCCCTTTCATCGCGCGCACAGGCTCCACCCCTTGCGCCCCTTGCGTCAGCGCAGCGCGCGCACGGCCCTCAGATGTGAGCGTGAGACGAGCGCGCCGCGCTGGCCCCAGCGCCTGCCATTGGGCAAGGCCGCCAGCAACCAATGCCTCCCCCGCCTCTTTCGAAAAGCGCCCCACTTCCACGGAAACACCCCGGCGACGGGCGACCGCACGCAAATCTCGCTCCCCATCAGGAGCCCAAGCATATGAATTTTCGGGGTAAAGCGCCAAAATCAGGCGGTCAGATGCAGGCAATGACATGAACAATACTCCTCAACAATGCGAGGAGTGTAATACAGGATTATTTACCTATGCAAGATTTTTTTCTTAATCTTGATCATAAGGGACTTAGATTTTCGGCAATCCCATCAATATTTCAACGTCCAAAAAACGGTGGCGTAGGATTCCAAAGGTCTGCGTTGGAAACAAAGCCGAAATCAAAATTCAACATGCAAAAACCTAAACCGAAATGCTGTCAGCTTAGTCTTGCTTCACGCAATTCCCATCATCTTTTTGTCACCGCCGTGCGCGGCGGCGTTGTGAGCCCAGACCCATTTCTTTAGCAAGCTGCGAACGCGCTTGCGCATAATTTGGCGCGACCATTGGATAGTCCGGTGGCAAGCCCCATTTCTCGCGATAATCTTCCGGCGACATATTATATTGCGTGCGCAAATGGCGTTTCAGCGATTTGAATTTTTTGCCGTCTTCCAAACAGACAATATAATCATGTGCGACAGATTTTTTAACCGGCACAGCGGGGCGCAGATTTTCCTGCGACGCTGCGGCACTGGGTCCCTGTGCAACGCGCACAAGGGCTGCGTGAACATCCGCAATCAAAGCCGGCAATTCAGCCGCCGCCACACTATTATTTGACACATAGGCCGAGACAATATCGGCCGCGAGTTCAATATAGGCGGGTTGGAGCGGATCATCGGCCATAACAAAGCTTTCGCAACCTTGGGAATAAATACCGCCCAGAGAAATGAATCGCCGTGCGGTAAGGGATTTGTCTTGTTAAAATGAGCCTCCCCTCAAGACTTCGCAAGTCTATGAAGTGAGACAAAGGGTCCCGGTTTAAATCTTGTTTCAAGCTTGGGCGTGAAAAGGACACGTTTTTGCGCCCGAATCTTCTACAAGACATCTCAAGCTTGGCAGATGAAAGCAAAAGTCAGATGACGACAGCATCCCTTCCTGTTCCACCACGCGCGCAAAAGCGACCGCATCATTATAGCGTTCATGGTGTCACAATCAGGGATGATTATGCCTGGCTGAAAGCCGATAATTGGCAAGATGTGCTGCGCGATCCATCCGTTCTGCCAGCCGATATTCGCGCCCTGCTGGACGCGGAAAATGATTATGCCGCGGCCATGCTCGCCGACACACAAGCTTTGCGCGATCATCTTTTCACCGAATTGCGCGCGCGCATCAAAGAAGATGATGCCGATGTGCCAGCGCCCGATGGCCCTTATGTCTATTATCGCAAACATCGCCAAGGCGGGCAGCATCCGCTCTTTTGTCGACGCTCGCGCGACACAGAAGATGATGAAATCATCATGCTGGATGGCGATGCACTTGGGCAAGGCAAAGCCTTTTTTCAATTTGGTGGCGTGAGTGTTTCGCCCGATCATCATCTGATGGCTTGGTCTGCAGATGATAGAGGCTCAGAACTCTTCACCTTGCGCGTGCGGGACATCAAAAGCGGATGCGATCTTGCCGATGAAGTGATTGAAACGTCGGGCGGCGCCATTTGGTCCGCGGATGGCACATGCTTTCTTTATGTGCGCATGGATGACAATCATCGTCCCCATTGCGTCATGCTGCATAAGCTTGGCACGCCTCAGTCCGATGATCTTGTCATTTATCAAGAGCAAGATCCGGGATGGTTTGTTGGCATTTCGCGCACGCAATCGCGCCGCTTTTGCGTGATTGAATTGCATGATCATGCCTCTGCCGAAGCGCGATTGATTGATTTGGAAAATATCAGCGCTGAACCGCGCCTCGTTGCTGCGCGCAAAGATGGCTTGCTTTATGATGTCGAGCATTTTGGTGATGAGCTTATCATTCGCACCAATGCCGATGGTGCGGAGGATTTCAAACTCGTCACGGCTGATCTCGCCACACCGGACCAATGGCAGGATTTCTTGCCCCATCGTCATGGCACGATGATCATCTCCTTCCTGCCACTCGCGCATCATTTGGTGCGGCTTGTACGCGAGAATGGCCTGCCGCGGATCATCATTCGTGAATGGGCGAGCGGCGACGAACATGCCATTGCTTTTGATGAAGAAGCCTATTCGTTAGGGCTCGAAAATATGCGCGAATTTGAAACGCAGACTTTGCGCTTCTCTTATTCATCCATGACGACACCGCGCGAAATTTATGATTATGACATGAGCGGGCGCACGCGCATGTTGCGTAAGCGCCAAGAAATCCCCTCAGGCCATGAGGCCAGCCGCTATGTGACGCGGCGGATTTTTGCACAAGCCCATGATGGCGAAGAAGTGCCCGTCTCGCTGCTCTATGCAAAAGATACGGTGCTCGATGGGTCCGCACCTCTGCTCTTGCAAGGCTATGGCGCTTATGGCCATGCCAGCCCGGCCTCATTTTCTGCGCATCGTTTTTCGCTGGTTGATCGTGGCTTTGTCTATGCCATTGCCCATATTCGTGGCGGCACAGATAAGGGCTGGCGCTGGTATGAAAATGGCAAGCTCGAACATAAGCCCAATACATTTGCTGATTTCATTTCAGCCGCGCGTCATCTCTGCCAAGAAAAATTCACGCGCGAAGGACGCATTGTCGCACTCGGTGGTTCAGCAGGCGGCATGTTAATGGGCGCTGTGGCCAATCAAGCGCCAGAACTTTTTGCAGGCATCATTGCAGATGTGCCATTTGTTGATGTGCTCAACACAATGCTGGATGATCAATTGCCATTGACGCCGCCTGAATGGGTGGAATGGGGCAATCCGGGCGCTGATGAAAAAGCGTTCAAGACCATTCTCTCTTATTCGCCCTATGACAATGTGCGCGCACAAAAATATCCCGCTATTTTGGTGGAAGCTGGCCTCACAGATCCGCGCGTGACTTATTGGGAACCTGCAAAATGGGTCGCGCGTTTGCGTGAATTGATGAGTGGTGGCGGGCCGATCATTCTTTACACAAATATGGATGCAGGCCACGGTGGTGCGGCAGGCCGCTTCGATGCGTTGAAAGATATTGCGCGCGAATATGCTTTCGCCATTGATTGCGTGGAAGCCCATCAGGGATGATGGATTTTTGCTCCATCATTCAACAAAGCACAGGCCATCTGGACTCTGTCTGGCCTGCCGCGTCAGGCTCACGCGCCGCGTTCGATAAAGTCTTTCAATTCGATCAGCGAATGAAAACGGAATGTGCCATTGGCCGTTTCCGCCGTAATCGAACCATCTGAATACATAATATAGGCGACATCATTGGCGCTATAACGGCCAATCTCAACAGGTGCTTCGGCGCTTGTTGTTTCCTGCTGCGGCTCGGCGGCGGGTTCCGCATGGAGGGATGCAACTTCAGCCTGCGCGGCGCGCCTTTGTGAAGGCGGCACGAAACGCGGCGGCGGCGCAGATGATTGCGTCTCATCGGCACCCGACAAAGCACGCTCTAGCCAATCTGAGCTAAATGGGTCTGGCGCGGGTGCAGATGCAGATGCAATTGCTTCCTCTGCAACAGGCGCAGCAGCGCGCATATCGTCAACCGCGCTTTCCGCATTAATCTCAACGCGCACCGTATCAAGAGCCGTCTGCGTTTCAGTGGCGTCCGGCTCAGCCGCGCGCGCGCGCTCTTGTTCCGCCTGCGGGGCGGGCTCAGGCGCAACAAAAGCAT
>CAWUNF010000122.1:0-5350 GCA_963923195.1 uncultured Hyphomicrobiales bacterium
GTGTTTCAGTCCCCGCGACCGGATCGATCAGGCGGGCGTCGAGGAGGGCGAGTGGTTTGGCTGCGCTCATCGTCTCACCCATTCGGCAGATTTTGCGCAAGGGCTTCGAGCACAGCCATGCGAACGGCCACACCCATTTCCACCTGCTCATTGATGAGCGAACGCGGACCATCAGCGACAGCAGAGTCGATTTCCACGCCACGATTGATCGGGCCCGGATGCATGACGAGCGCATGATTCGCAACCGCTGCGAGTTTCTCTTCGCTCAATCCGTGGAAATGCGCATATTCTTTGAGCGATGGCACATAAGCGCCATCCATACGCTCGCGCTGCAAGCGCAGCATCATGACAATATCCGCGCCGGCAATGCCCTTGTTGAAGTCGCGGAAAACTTCAACGCCCATGCGCTCAATGCCAGAGGGCAGCAGCGTTGAGGGGGCGACCACACGCACGCGCGCACCCAATTGCGTCAGCAAAATCATATTGGAGCGCGCAACACGCGAATGTGCGACATCCCCGCAGATCGCAATTGTGAGGCCTTCGATCTTGCCTTTGCGGCGGCGGATCGTCAGCGCGTCGAGCAGCGCTTGGGTCGGATGCTCATGCGAACCATCGCCCGCATTGATCACCGAACAGGAGACTTTCTTCGAGAGCAGCTCAACCGCGCCCGAGCAATGGTGGCGCACGACGATGAGATCGGGGCGCATGGCATTGAGCGTCACCGCCGTATCAATCAGCGTCTCGCCTTTCTTCACGCTCGAATTGGCCACCGCCATATTCATAACGTCGGCGCCCAAGCGCTTGCCAGCAAGTTCAAATGAGGATTGCGTGCGGGTCGAGGCTTCGAAAAAGAGATTGATCTGCGTGCGGCCAGACAGAACGGTGCGCTTTTTCTCCACCTGACGGGAGACTTCAACAGCCTCATCCGCCGTGTCGAGCAAATATTCGATTTCTGGACGGGAAAGCCCCGCGATCCCGAGCAAATGTCGGTGGGGGAACGAGGTCGATGCGCGCTTGGCTGCCATAAGGTGCCTGTATAGGGGGCAAAAGCGCCCAAAGGCAAGCGCCGCCCCCTGCCCTCAACAAGAGATGGTTAGCGGGCGAATTCGCGGTTGCGCCGCTCCAGCTCCTCGCCATAGCGGCGCAGCGCATGGGATTCGGTGACAAGACCGACCAAATGGCGGCTGTCAGGACCATTGATCACGGCCAGCACATCGCTCTCGGCCTTTTCGAACGCATCAAGCGCTTCACGAATATTCATGCCGGGCAGCAGAAATGCCGCGCGCTGGTGGGCCAGATCTGAGACCGGGCGCGGCCAAAGCTCCGGCGCCGCCGCATGTAAACTCTCCGACAGAATGAGCCCCGCATAGCGACCCTCACCATCCACCGCCATGATCTGACGTGTCGCGCCCAGCGGAAACATCTCGCGCGCCACACCAATCGTCACATCAGAAGGAATGGTGCGCAGATCCGTGCTCATGAAACGCGACACATGAAGCTGACGCACCCAGCCGACATCATGGGGCCCGCGGATGGTTTCACCACGCAGATGAAAACGCCATGTTGCGAAAGAATAACCAAAAGTCTCGCGCACAATCAGCGCCGACAAAACACTCGCCGCAAGGGCTGCAGCGGTCACGGCAAAGTCCCCCGTTGTTTCAAGCGCCAAAACACTCATGCTGATCGGAGCACCCAAAACGCCCGTGCCAAAAGCGGCCATTGCAGCAATCGCAGCCAGGCCTGCTGGAAAAGCAAATGGCGTGTAAGCCGTCACACCATCTGCATAGAGGCGACCGAGCAAACCGCCGATCAACAAAGAGGCGAAAAACAAACCGCCGCGAAAACCAGAGCCAAGTGAAATGGCAGAGGCCATGCCTTTGAGCACCAACACGCCGGCAAGAATAGCCAGCGGCACAGATTGCGTGAGGTTTAATTGAAAAGCCCCGTGGCCCGCGCCAAGCACTTGCGGCGTGATCAAGCCAAAGCCACCGACGATTAAACCGCCCAAAGCTGGGCGCAGGAAAGGTGGCAGCTTTTTATGGGCAAAGAGACGCTCGGCCAAAGCAACAGCTTGCATCAGCAAAATCGCACCCAAAGCGCAAAGCGCCCCTAATATAATGACATGACCGAAAAAGGCGCCGACCGGCGCATTAAATTCGGTAACAACGGGCAAGGGCCCATGCCGATGGGTGATAAAATCTGAGACATATTTGGCAATCATCGCACTCGCCATGACAGGCACGAGTGAAGCCACAGCATAAGCACCCAGCACCACTTCGAATGCGTAAAAGGCGCCAGCCAACGGCGCACCAAAAGCAGCCGAAATGGCGCCCGCCGCACCGCAAGCGACGAGCAAACGCATGTCCGAGCGACGCGCTGCAAGACCGCGGCCCAAAAAAGATGAGATCGCCGCGCAAACCTGCGTATAGGCGGCCTCTAAACCAACCGATGCGCCGCAAGCATTGGAGATGAAGGTCTGCAGCGTAATATATAATGAGCCGCCCATGCGCAGACGCCCGCCATGCAATGCATTGGCTTCAATCGCATCTGCCATCTGATCTTTGAACCGCGCCCCCACAAGCCAAGCCAAGAGCGCCAGCACAAGGCCACCCACCAATGGCACAACCAGCGCCCGCACGGGCTCCAAACTCACCTGCGCGGAGAGGCGCTCCTCTGATCCAAGGTCGAAAAGAATTTCATGGGCGAGCTGCGCCCCATTGGCGATGAGCCCCACCAAAATGCCAGACAGGCCGCCAATCACCAGACCTGCAATGGCAAGGCCCGTCTCCCGCGCACGCACAAAATTGCGCATCCAATGGGGGAAGAAACGCTCAGAAATTTGGGTCGGCAAGGCTGCCATTGGTGCTCCAAAGGGTGCGGATTGAATAGACCATCCTTGCCGTGACACAAAATTTTTTACTCCCCCCGTAGGGGGGAGTAGCGGGGCGCATCCGGCCCATTTTCGGGCAAAGCCATTTGACAGGCTAAAAACCCTCCACCATGTTTCGGCTCCATCGAGGCCCCCTCCGGGCCCCGGTTTGGACCTCGTTTCGAGCCCGCCAGATCGGCTAACCTTTTGTTTTTCAGGATATTTACATGGACGTGGTCATCGTCGAGTCGCCCGCTAAGGCCAAGACGATCAACAAATATCTGGGCTCGGGCTATGAGGTTTACGCCTCTTTTGGCCATGTCCGCGACCTGCCCTCGCAGGATGGCGCGGTCGATCCGGATGACGATTTTGCGATGAAATGGGAGGTCGATTTTAAGGCCTCCAAGCGCTTGGCCGAGATTGCGGCGGCTGTGAAAGATGCTGATGGCGTCATTCTCGCCACCGATCCGGATCGCGAAGGTGAAGCCATCTCTTGGCACGTCTTGGAAATCCTCAAATCCAAAAAGGTGCTCAAAGATAAGCGCGTGCAGCGCGTCGTTTTCAACGCGATCACGAAAAGCGCCATTCTGGAAGCGATGAAAGCCCCGCGCGAGATCGACACAGATCTGGTGGACGCTTATCTCGCGCGCCGTGCGCTCGACTATCTCGTGGGCTTTAAACTTTCTCCCGTCTTGTGGCGCAAATTGCCGGGAGCGAAATCGGCTGGCCGCGTGCAATCTGTCGCTTTGCGCCTTGTTTGCGACCGCGAGTTGGAAATCGAAAAATTCAAACCACGCGAATATTGGTCACTCGAAGCTTTCCTGAAAACCAAGCAAGGCGCATCTTTCTCAGCCCGCCTCATCGGTGCGGATGGCAAGAAAATCAATCGCCTCGATATTGGCACGGGCGCAGAAGCCGAAAGCTTCAAAACCTCACTGGAAAATGCCGCGTTCAAAGTGACAGCTGTGGAATCCAAACCCGCCAAGCGTCACCCCTATCCGCCTTTCACCACATCCACATTGCAGCAGGAAGCCTCGCGCAAATTGGGGCTTGCACCCGCACGCACCATGCAGATTGCACAGCGTCTCTATGAAGACGGCATCATTACTTATATGCGAACCGATGGTGTCGATATGGCACCCGAAGCTGTCGCTGGTGCACGTCGTGTCATTGAGCAGGAATTTGGCGGCAAATATCTGCCGGGCGTGCCGCGCAAATATTCCGCAAAAGCCAAAAATGCGCAGGAAGCGCATGAAGCTGTGCGCCCGACCGATCTTGGCCGCCTGCCACGCGATTTCAACCGCGCTGCGGAGAATGTGGAACAGGCGAAACTCTATGATCTTATCTGGACGCGCACCATTGCGAGCCAGATGGAATCGGCTGAGCTTGAGCGCACCAGCGTTGATATTGCAGCAAGCGTGAACAGCGGCGCTTATAGCCAAATTGATCTACGTGCGACTGGCCAAGTCGTGCGTTTCGATGGCTTCCTAAAACTCTACCAGGAAGGCCGCGATGACGATGATGATGAAGATGCCAATCGTCTGCCGCCAATGGCGCAAGGCGAAGCTTTGACCAAAGAGCGCATTGAAGCCTCCCAACATTTCACCGAGCCTCCGCCCCGCTTTACTGAGGCGACATTGGTGAAGCGCATGGAGGAGCTCGGCATTGGTCGCCCTTCCACTTATGCTTCCACGCTCGCCGTCTTGCGTGATCGTGAATATGTGCGGCTCGATAAAAAGCGCCTTGTGCCAGAAGATCGCGGCCGTTTGGTTGTCGCTTTCTTGGAAAGCTTCTTCACCCGCTATGTCGAATATGATTTCACTGCGGCGCTGGAAGAAAAGCTCGACCTTGTCACAAGCCATGACATTCACTGGAAGCAATTGCTGCGCGAATTCTGGGAAGAATTCTCTGCCGCTCTTGCTGGCACGGCTGATCTGCGCACCACACAAGTGCTCGATGCGCTGAATGATTTGCTTGCCCCGCACATCTTCCCTGAAAAGGAAGGCGTGGGTGATCCACGCGCTTGTCCCGCCTGTGGTGCTGGTCAGCTCTCGCTGAAACTCTCGAAGTTTGGCGCTTTCGTCGGCTGCACCAATTATCCGGAGTGCAAATTCACGCGTGCCGTCTCGCCCAATGATGAAGGCGATGCGTCAGGTCGTCCGGGTGTGAAAGTGTTGGGCCGCGATCCGGCCTCTGATCTTGAAGTCACCGTACGCAATGGCCGCTTTGGGCCTTACGTGCAATTGGGTGAAGAGAAGGATTCCAAAAAGACATCGCTGCCGCGTGGCCTTGCCACAGATGAAGTGACATTCGAAAAAGCGTTGGCACTTTTGTCGCTGCCACGCGAAGTGGCAAAGCATCCGACCTCTGGCGATCCGATTCTCGCTGGCATTGGGCGTTATGGCTCTTACGTGCAGCATCAAAAGACCTATGCCAATCTCGGCAAGGATGATGATGTGCTTGAGATTGGCGCCAATCGCG
>CAWUNF010000123.1:0-5348 GCA_963923195.1 uncultured Hyphomicrobiales bacterium
ATTCAGATGGTTTTAAACGCTATGGTTATCGCATCGATCGCTTAGCATCTTTGAATGCGAATGGGTCTGATCCGCTCGATCGTTTGTCAGGCAGCGGTCAAGTTTCAAAGCGCGTGAATGATTGGCTGACATTTGAGCTTGGTTTTGATCTTGGCAAAGATCGTTTGCAATATGACAAGGGTGGTAATTCTGATCCTTTGGAGCCGAAAAAGCAGCGTGGTTATTTAAATACAGCATATCAGCGGGCTATTGCCGAAAACGGTCCTTTCCGGACAACACTCACGACTTTTGAATCCCAATTTATCCGCCGCTATTCTGATCTCACGCCATCAACTTCAAATTATGAGGGGTTTCGTCACGGCGCAGAGCTGCAGCACGACACAAATCTCAAAGAATATGGCAAGCTGACTTTTGGCACACGTTATGAATCAGAGCGCGCAAAGACAGATTATAATTCGGCAACCTATTCATCTGCCGCCGATGATCGCCAGTCTACGACGTCAGGTTACACGCTTTATCAAATTACCTTGGTTGAGAGATTGCATCTTTCGGCCGGTGGACGTTCAGATCATGTCTCAACATCTGGTACTTTTAACACTTATCGTCTGACGTCCGCTTATGATCTGACATCAACAACGCGTCTTCACGCATCTTATGGAACGGGTGTCAAAGCTCCATCTCTTTATCAATTGAAAGATCCAGATGTTGGCACGCCGAATTTGCAACCAGAAACATCGCGTGGATATGACATTGGGCTAGATCAAACATTTCTGAATGGAGATGCACGTCTTGGCGCCACCTGGTTTGCCAATCGTATTCGTAATCTCATCATCTATGATAATGCAGATGATCATTATCATAATGTATCGCGTGCTAAGACATCGGGCGTAGAGCTCAGTGGTGATTACAATATTGTTCCGAGTTTTGCGAAGTTGAAAGGTGCTTACACATTACTCGAGACAGCCGATGAAGCAGGTCTATCCCTCTATCGTCGGCCGCGTCATTCGGGTCGTGTTTCGGTTGCTTTCACCCCTAACCGCCAAGTCACGATTGAGCCGATCTTGCGTGTGGTTGGTCAACGCGTTGATGGCGTTGTTTTCACTTGGCCAACGACGGAGCGCATGAAACTCGCCCCTTATGCGCGTTTTGATCTCTTTGCAGATTATAAGCTCAATGACCGTGTTTCACTGTTTGCGCGTGGGGAAAATCTCACCAATGCGCGCTATGAGGATGTCTATAATTACGGCACGGCGGGCCGCTCGGCCTATGCGGGCCTGCAAATGACCTGGTAACGGCTTTAGGGCCCGCCCAAACGGGCCCTTTTGCCACTATTGTCTGGCATGGACCGGGCTTCTTCGGTCGGCTAGATTGGACTTAAATTGACGTGGGCAGAATCAAAGATTTCGCCCCTTCCGGACTTTGAAAGGATTTGTGCGGTGGAAATCAGGCTGACAACCATCTTGGGCATGATCATTTTTGCGGCTTTGACCCGCCTGCTGCCCCATCCGCCGAATGCAACGGCTGTCTCTGCTCTTGCGCTCTTTGCAGGTGTGCAAATGGCTGACCGGCGCCTCGCCTTTTTCGTGCCGCTAGCGGCTCTCTTCGCCACAGACCTTCTGCTTGGCCTCCATGCTGGCATGATCTTCGTCTATGCCTGCGTTGCGGCAATGGTTTTGGTGGGTCAGTTTTTGGGCGCGCGGCCGCAAATTGCCAAACTTGCAGCCGCTTCGATCAGCGGTTCCATTCTCTTCTTCGTTGTGACCAATTTCGGCGTCTTCTTGCTGGATGGCATGTATCCCATGAGCTTTGCGGGTCTTGCCGAATGCTATGCGCTCGCCATTCCGTTTTTCCAAAATGCGCTTTTGGGCGATCTTGTCTTCACGGCCGCTCTCTTTGGCGGCTTTGAATTATTGCGCCGTCGCGTGCCAGCATTGTCGCTTGCCCAATAAGCAAATGTGTTTCTGCAAAAAGAAAAGGCGGCCAGATGGCCGCCTTTTTTATGGATTTCGTCGCGCTTCTTAGCGGCGCGTGATTGTATCCATTTTCGCAGCCATGCCGCGAATGATGATTTCCCAATCCTTGCCGAAGCGTTGGGATAGCCGATCAGTTGCCGTATCAACAATCTGATCAGCATTGCGCACGGGGATGGCCTTTTCCTGTGCCGACATGCGCGCTGCATAAATCAAAGCAGCATCATTAATGGCCGCCGAAAGATTTTCCGTATCAGCGACAAGCTTGGTGAGTTGGCGATTTTGCAATTGCGCCAATTTCACTTGTTCTTGCGCAACGCCGGCAAGTGTTGGCACATAAATACCCACCATCAGAAAGGTGAAAGCAATGGTGAGATAGGCCAAGGCTTTTGCGCCTTGTTGGGCCAAAGCAAGTGTGGCCGCTGGGTCTGATTTTTGTTGTTCGCTCATCGTCTTTTGGTCCTTACTTTTTCAAAAACTCACGGCAAAGGCTCTCGATTTTGGCGGGTGCTTTTGCAATTTCATCGGCTTTTGCCGCCGGATATTTGCGGATCTCTTCGCGGCAGGTCTCATAGCTTTCTTGGAAAGCGCGTCGTTCTGTTGATGAAACAGAGACAACTTTTTGCAAGCGCAATTCTTCGAAATTTTCAGCCGTATCTTTTTCAAGTCGTGCGGCCAATTTGCTGCGGAATTCATTATGGCCAGATGCCGTCACCCAGCAGGTGCTGCGTGTTTGTTCTGTAAAATTATCTAGCGCAGCACCGTCGGGTGCGTTGATCGCACATAATTTGACTTGCTGAGTGATAAGATCGGCAATCGGCATCAATTGATCGCAATTAAGAACAGCTTGCGCCGAGAAAGGGGCGGCAACAACCGCGACCATCTTGCCATCACGCTTGCGGAAAGGATTGGCGAAAAAGGCTGGCTCGCGCGCTTGAATAGCCGCGCAAACCTTATCCTTTTTCACTTCATTATCTTTCATCCATTCGCCCGCCAGATTGGTCCAACCCCAAACAAGACGCCCTGATGCATAAGGCGCATTGTTCACAGCAGCCCAAATGAGAGCGAGCGCATCCTCGCGACGGTTTTGGCTCAGTTCATAAATGCCAAGTTCGGCACGGCACGAGCGCTGGATGAGATCATTCTTGCTTTGGCGCAACAGAGCAAAAGCTGCAAATTGTGCCTCTTGTGTGCGAATGGCTGTCCCGCAAGCGCTATCGGCCAATTTGCTTTCGTCTTCATCCAGCTCTGGCTTTTGTGGTGGCAGGAAGGCAATCTCTTCTGGCTTGCGTCCCGATTTATAAGCAGCCACCAGATCACGTTTGAAAGCGGCATAATCAGCGGCTTCACCTTCGCGCTTTTTGGCATCTTCGGCGCGTTTGGTAGCTGCTTCACGCGCGGCCTCTGCCTCCGCTTTCATTTGTTCCGCTTTGAGGCGGGCTGCCTCTTCTGCGCGCGCCTTGTCTTCGGCTTCTTTGGCGCGGCGTGCGGCAGCATCATCTGCCAGCGTCGTCACAGTGACGCCTTTTGAACGCAAGAAAGTGCCGACAATCTCAATGCTTTTTTCTGTATTGTCGCGAATACACGCAACATTGGCATTGCAAGCATCGCGCGCCTTATTGCGGGCCGCCAATTGTTTGGCAATGTCACCTTTCGGATCCATCGGCTTGGCGCGCGTCCAAAGATCGGCATATTCACGATCATAGCGCGACAGATCATAAGAATTGCAAATCGCCAATTCGACAGGGCGCTTGGCTTTCTCGCAAGAGAAGCTTGGCGTCACCACGCGTGTGCGATCGCCATTAGCGGCTTGTTGTTCGCGCCAGCGATTGGCGGCATCGGCGCGTTGAAACACACCGATTTCTGGCTTGCGACCTGAGAATGTATCAGCAATGGCTGTTTCAAGATCAATTTCGACAAAATTGCCGCGCGGATCCAATCGCGCAAAACTTTGGCGGCAGCGCGAAACATAAGTGGCGCCGCCAGCAGCGGGCAGAGAACATTCAACATCCGCATTCAAATCACGTGCGGTGATTTGCATACATGTGTTTTGTAAATTTTGTAGACGCGGATCGCCCGGCCCAATGCCTTGCTGAATGAGGCGGTTGATGTCATTGCCGCTGCGCTGCAGGCCGACATTCAGGCAATAGCGCTCAATAGGTGTGAGAGATTGCCATTCCTTGCGCGCATTTTCTTGCGCTGCTGCTTGCAACACCCCGCCAATAATATTGCCAAATGGCACGGGCTGGGCGTGCACGGGTTGTGTGGCAGCAAGGCCGAGGCAGAGAAAGGCAGCAAGAAAAGCAAAGACGCGCATGATGTCCGCTCAAGTGAGGCATGTGATTGTGGCACATTCCCCTATTCTCCAAATAGGTCCAGTGAAATTTGTCCTCATTTTAGGTCTGAGGCCTAGGCTTGGTGCGCCAATTCTGGCAATTGAAGACATGCGGACCAAGAATTCCCGTAGCGGCATGGAGATGAGCTGAAAAATGCCGGGTGATGTCTCCTCCATGACACATGGCGCAGAGCCCCAATCTTGGCGCGCCATTTTTGCCATTGGCACGGGACAAATTTTGGGGTGGGGCTCAGCTTTTTATTTGATCGCAGTCATTGCCGCCCCTGTTGCGCAGGAAATGGGCTGGTCTTTGACAAGCTTAATCGCGGGCCATGCTTTGGCCTTGTTGGTGGCAGGCCTGGCTTCGCCGCGCGTTGGTTTGCTGATTGAGCGCTGGGGCGGGCGTTACATTCTGGCTTTCAGTTCGGTCTTGATGGCGAGCGGACATGTGGTGCTCGCGCTCTCTTATCATGTGTGGGTTTGGTATGTCGCTTGGGTCTTGCTTGGCCTTGCTATGGCCTGCGGCCTTTATGATGCGGCTTTCTCCACTTTGGGCCAGATTTTTGGCACGAAAGCGCGCTCAGCCATTACCAATGTTACTTTATTTGGCGGCCTTGCCAGCACGATGTGCTGGCCTTTCACGGCCTTTATGATGGCGCATTGGGGATGGCGTGAGGCCTGTTTGGCTTTTGCGGTCATTCACCTTTTTATCATGCTGCCCATGCATCTCATTTTTGTGCCGAAGGTTTTGGGTGATCGGGCTCAACTTGCTCGCACATTAGATGATGAAGATGTCGAACCGCCTTATCTGACACGCTCATTTCTTTTGCTTGCATTGATTTTGGCCATTGCAGCGGCTGTTGCAGCCATTGTCTCCGTGCATTTGATCGCTCTATTGCAAGATCGTGGCCTGTCTTTAGCAACGGCTGTTGCAACAGGTGCGCTTTTTGGTCCAGCGCAAGTGGCCGCGCGCATTTTAGAGCGTGTTTTTGGCGGGCGCCTGCATCCCATTTGGACTTTGGTCATTTCCATTGTTTTGACCT
>CAWUNF010000124.1:0-5340 GCA_963923195.1 uncultured Hyphomicrobiales bacterium
TGGTGCCGGGGCGCGAGATTGTCGCTTTCCGCAATCAATCCATCCGTGTGATTGCAGCCAATGCGGCTGATCTTGAAAAGCGCCGCGATGTTTATAAGCGCTATATGGCAGCTTATCGCGAGACAATTGAATGGATGTATACGGATCCGACGTCCATTGACGCTTATGCCAAATGGGCGGAAGTAACGCCGGAATTGGCAAAGAAAGTGCGCGATGAATTTTTGCCGCGTGACTTGGTCAATCCTGATCGTATTGATGGATTGGATGCAATGGTTGAAGACGCTGTTGCTTATAAATTGCTGAGCGCACCACTCAGCAAAGAACAGCTCTCGCAACTCTTCCAAAAGCCATAAGCTTTCATTCCATAGATCAAAATGAAACCGGCGCCTCAAGGGCGCCGGTTTTTTAAGATTTAAGCTTTCGCTTCTTTCGCATTGGTGGGCGTGAAGAAGACGAAGACATTGGCCAGAACAATGGTGAAGGCCAAGAAGTAGAAGGCTGTCATAATGCCATAGCTATCGGCCAAAACGCCCGCCGTATAAGGGCCAATGGCCTGCGCCACGGCTTGCGAGCCAAACATAATGCCAATGGCGCTGCCACCCATATGTTTGGGTGTTGCATCCAAGAGCCATGCTTGCATGACCGCGCGGATGGAGAACAAGAAGAAGCCGAGCAAAGCGATCAGCAACACAAAGAGATCTGTTCCGCCCGCGAAGATCATGCCAAGGATGACCACGGCTGTAACCGAAAAGGAGCCCATGATGATCTGGCGGCGACCCATTTTGTCGGAGAGATGTCCCGCAATCGGTGCTGCAATAAAGCCAGCCGCCTGTGTCGCAAACATGGCAATGCCCACCCATTTCGCATCATAGCCCATATTATTGGCAAGATAGAGCGGCAGGAAGGTCATCAGCGCGCCTTGCGTCAAAGAGCGAAAGCCTGAGCTCAAAGACAACATGACCATTGCGCGGTTTTTCAAAAGCTGCATGAAGCCCGCCAGCACATCGCCTTTTTCTTCTGTCTTGCCCTTCTTCTTTTCAGCCGATTGGATACGGCCAATATAAATCAGAATGGCAATCGACATGATGATGCCGGGGATGACATTCACAATGACGACTTCGCGCCATGAATACATGGTGAGCAAAAAGCCAACCACGAGTGGCGCAACCGCATCGCCGAAATTGCCGCCCATGCCGTGAAACGACATGACGAGGCCGCGACGCTCAGAGAAGCGATTGCCGAGCCAAGGAATAGCGGTCGGATGCCAGAGATTATTGCCAATGCCCACCATGACTGCGCAGGCCAGGATCATCCAATAGGCATCGGCGTAACCCATAACGAGATAAGGAAAGCCGATCCAAAACAGCGACAGCGCCATCAACAGGCCTTTGCGGCCAACTGAATCGACCAAAATGCCGCCCGGAATATTGGCAATTGCACCTGCCGCATATTGGAAGGTCATGATCGCGCCAATTTGCGTATAGCTGAGGCCGAGTTCTTTGCCGATAAGCGGCATCAGCAAATAAAAGGTCGCTGGATACCAATGCGTCAACGCATGTCCTGTGCAGACAACCCAAACTTCATTGAAGGATTTTTTGACGGGCTGCTCGTCAGCACCAGACGTGATCGCGGTCATGGATCTCTTCCCTCCTTGTGGCGCTTTGGGGCGCCTCGCCTGTCCCTCTTACTGGGGTTCAGACTTGGGGGGCGCTCGCGCTTTTGTGAAGAGAATTTTTAAAGGCTCTGGACGGGCTTGGCCAGAGCCTAGGCGATCAAATCGGACCAAAAATCAACCGGGAAAGCCCCCCGCCGCTAATTTGTGGGGCGAGAGCCCCCTAGCCCATCACGGCCTTGCCCTCTGGCGTCATGCGACCCTTGAAGGTCACATAGCCCCCATCAATCAAAATATCCGTGCCGGTGATGAAGCTCGCATCGGATGAGGCCAGATAGGCCGCGCCTGCTGCAATCTCCTCTGGCTCGCCGGGACGGTTGAGCAAATGGCGCGGGCCATTGATGACGCGCGCCTTGTCTTTGCCACCCACACGCTTGCTGGAGCGCTCAGTCAGGATGAAACCGGGCGAAATGGAATTGGCGCGAATATTGTCGACCGCATGATCTTGCGCGAGAATTTGTGTGAAGAAAATCAGCGCCGCTTTGGTGGTGCAATAGGGCGAGCGATGCTGCACGCCCAGATGGCCAAGTTGCGAGGCAATATTGATAATGCTGCCACCGCCTGCCGCGCGCATATGAGGCACGCCATATTTGCACATGAGAAAGGCGCCGGTGAGATTGACGCTCAGCGCCTTGTTCCATTGCTCGAGGGTGAGAGTCTCAACCGTGCCATCTGGAATGACGGTTGCTGCAACATTCACCAGAGTGGTGAGCTTTTGAAAAGATTTCATCGCAAAAGCGACAGAGGCTTCGCAAGAAGCAGGATCAGAAACATCCACACCAATGGCCGTGGCCTTGCCACCTTGTGCCATGACTTTCTGTGCTGTGGCTTGAGCTTTTTCAGGCTCCAAATCGCCAATCACAACGGCCGAGCCTTCTGCAGCTAAACGCAAGGCGATGGCTGTGCCAATCTCTCCACCTCCCCCGGTGATGAGAGCAACTTGGCCTTGCAAGCGATGGGCGAGATTCATCTTTTTCTTCCTTGTCGAAACCAGCCGAGGCCCAAATCTTAAACGAAAGCATGGTCGGGAACCAATCCCTTAGGCACCAGAGGAAGAGACTTCCCCTTTCGTCTAAATGGTATGGCATCTGCGCTGCAGCAAAGGCCAAGATGGTGCTGAGATGGTGAGGAGAGCGCGCCAAAAGGGCTGCTTCCCCTTGCACTTGGGGCCTCAATGCGGCACTTGTGGATGCAACAATCCTTGAGAGCCCGCAATCAATGGCCCTGTCCCTCACCCGCGTTTTCGCCAACCGCAATTATGCGTGGTTTGTTGGCGGCGGTGGTCCGGCCTATGTCACCTCTTGGATGCAAAGGGTGGCTGTGGGCTGGCTGGCTTGGGAACTCTCCCATTCGCCTTTGATGCTGGGCATTGTCGCTGCCGCTGATCTTGCACCTATGTTGGTGCTCTCGCCATTTGCCGGCGCGCTGGCGGATCGCAACACACCCATCACGATTGTGCGGCGAACAGAAGCGTTGATCTTCCTCCAAAATACTTTGCTCTTTGCCTTCATGTTGGCGGGCTGGCTCAATATTACTTTACTCATCCTGCTCTCGCTCTGGTCAGGATTGGTCTATCCTTTCCATCAAGCAGCGCGCCATTCTGTTGTGCCAGCCATTGTGCCGCGCGCGGATTTTCCAACCGCCATTGCGCTCGATTCTGCTCTGTTCCAAGTGTCGCGTTTCATTGGTCCGATGATTGCCGCCATTATCATCCCGACCTTTGGCGTGGTGGGTTGCTTTCTTGCGCATGCGATTGGCACAGCTTGGTATCTTTTTTCGCTTTGGAAACTCGATTTCGCTGCGCCTGAGCGCGACAAAAGACCTGATCGCTCCATGCTGGCTGATGTGAAAGAAGGCCTTGCTTTTGTCGCACGTGACATTGGCATTTGGCCGCTCTTTGCCTTGCTCGCGACCGCTTCGATCTTATTGCGTCCCGTGCAAGACATGATGCCAGGCTTTGCAGGCCAAGTGTTTAATGCAGGCGCTGAAGGGCTTGCTTGGCTCACCTCCAGCATGGGCATTGGTGCAGCCATAAGCGCGGTATGGATTGCAAGCCGGGGAAAACTCAAAGGCCTGACAATCGTGGTCTATGCCGGATTTTTTGGCCTCATCGCCTCAACCATTGCTTTTCTCATGTCGCCGAATGTTTGGGTGGGCACGGTCTTTATCGGGCTGACGGGATTTACGCTGAACACAATGTCGACGAGCATCCAAGCCCTCGTCCAATCCTCTATGCCAGATGCCTATCGCGGTCGTGTGATGGCACTCTATGGCATGATTTGGCGCGGTGCACCGGCAGTCGGCGCCTTTGTCGCGGGCTATGTTGCTGAAAAAATTGGCCTGCGCGCAACGTTCGAAATTGCGGCAGGCCTGTGTTTCATTCTCTGTGTCGCAGCTTTGCCGCTGCGCAAGAAAATCGCTTTTGTCGCTGAGCGCGGACGCGATGTGCCGGGCGCCAAGCGTGGCTGATTAGAGTTTGGCTGGCGTGCCGTATTGGCCCGCAAAAACAATCTCCGACAATTCCTTGCGGGCGCGCGGCTGCACTTCGCGTTCACGCAGATCATCTGGCAAAACGCTTTCATCGGCCTGATAGCCAAGGCCAAAGGCGACCGCGACTTCTGTATCAGCGGGAATATTGTAAGCCGCGCGGATCTTATCCTTCTCAATACCGCCCGCCTGATGAACGACAAGGCCCAGAGCTGTTCCTTGGAGCACAGCCTGCGCCACAGCAGCACCCAAATCATAGGCTGAAGCCCCATTGGGTGCGCCCTGATCATTGACCGTGCGATAAAGCGCGATGATCAAAACCGGCGCATTTTTCGCCCAGCGTTGGTTGCGCTCATTAAAACCAGACAGCGCCTTAGCATGGCCTTCTTTATCGGCGCTGGTTGCAACAATGAAACGCCACGGCTGCACATTATTGGAAGAAGCCGTCCAACGCGCCGCTTCCAAAACAGAAATTAAAGCATCCTGCGGAACGGGTTTGTTGGCATCGAAAGCGCGCGGGCTCCAACGATCGCGAATAATGGGGTGGAGGTCACGGGCGCTTTGCGCAGGCTTCTTCAACATGGACAAGAGATCCTCTTGCTTTGGGACAATATGAGGGGCGCAGAATGGGGGCGAGACGCCCCCAAAGCAAGATGAAAAAGCTTAAGGCGTAATCAGTTTCTTGGCGCGCTCCACAACCGGCTTCGGGGTTGCATACATAGAGGCCACGATCTTTTGCACCTCTTCACCCGTTGTGGGCTCGACATCAGCTCGCATGATGGCCGCTTCTTTCAAAAATTCAGCATCTTTCATCGTGGCATCAAAAGCGCGACGGAGATTTTTCGTCTTGGCTTCTGGCACACCAGGTGGCGCGACAAAGGGGCGCGCAATGGCTGTTGTGCCCAAAAGCAAAGTGAGCAATTGACGATCGGCCTCGCTTTTGGCGAGATCCATGACAAGCGGCACATCAGGCATTTCGGGGCTTTTGGCGAGCGCCATTTGCACCACGACATTGACGCGTTTCTCCGTCAACCAATCCGGCTTGGTGCTTTTGAGTGAGGACAGGCTCCAGCCGCATCGTCCATCCACTTCCCCGCTCTCAATCGCCATAATGGTTTGCTGGCTGCCGAGATAGCCAGTGATGACTTTGAATTTCGAGCCGAGCAATTCATTCAGAACAA
>CAWUNF010000125.1:0-5283 GCA_963923195.1 uncultured Hyphomicrobiales bacterium
AATTTTGGCAAAGGCGCGGTTGAGTTGGAGCCCTTCGGCCGTGGTCACAAGGTCGGGAACAAAGGTCCGGCTGCCATCGGCAAAGCCAGACAGGTCGCCCAAAATCTCGGATGCCCCTTCAAAAAAATAGGAGGGGGGCACGTCCAAAACTTTGGCAATGGCCTGAAGGCGGCTCGCGCCAATGCGATTGGTGCCTTTTTCATATTTTTGCACCTGCTGAAAGGTAAGGCCAAGCGCGAGGCCCAACTTTTCTTGCGTCATGCCAAGTATGGCGCGGCGCATACGAACGCGGCTGCCAACATGTTGATCAATCGGATTCGGCGGTCTGCTCACGCGCAATATCTCCAGGCTCGAAACCTGAACGGTGCCGCATTCCGTTCAAACTTAAGCAATCAAAAAAGCAATGCGTTCTTGTAACGCTTCGTCAAAGCCAAGGGCAAGAGAGATCAAGGTGAAGTTGTGCTTGTGCTTAACGGCGCAAGCGCAGAACTAACAATAAGGCGAGGCCTAGAATGACCAAAGAAAATGGCGCCCAAAATGGAAAACGTGCCGCCAGAGGTGGTGTGGTCGCAACCGGCAAACGTGTATCCAAGACACCTTCCGTTCCGAGAGCTAATTGATCAATAGTGCGACCATAAGGATCTATGATCGCTGAAATTCCCGTGTTTGCTGCGCGCAAAAATGGCAATCCGCTTTCAATGCTGCGCAAACGCGCTTGAGCCAAATGTTGATAGGGACCAAAGGTTGGACCAAACCAGCCATCATTGGTCACATTGATGATTAAGCCGGCGGCATCACGCAGATCAGTTGAAAGCGATTCGGGGAAAATGGCTTCATAACAGACCAGTGGAAAAGCCTGTGGAAGGCCCGGAACCCGCAATAATTTGCGCGTCACGCCCGGCTCAAAGCCGCCCGGAATATGGACGAATTGGCGCAAGCCCAGTTTTTCAAGAAGCCCTGAAAAGGGCAAATATTCACCAAATGGTACGAGATGCACTTTGTCATAAGTGTCAGCGATCACACCCGATGCCGTCACAACTTGAATGGAATTGAAATAAGAGACTTTGCGAATTTCACCCGGATAGGCTGAGCCAATCGTTTCAGCTCGCGCTGAACCCGTGATCAATGTGCTGCGCCCCAAAGATTGCGCGATGCGCGACAGCGCATCGGGATCACGCGAGAGAATGAAAGGAAAAGGCGATTCCGGCCAAATCACATGCGTAATATCTGACAGGCCATTGGGTGCGAGTGTGCTTTTACGTGCCGATAGCGCAATATAATGCGCCAAAATCTGCTCTTTGTTTTCCGGCCGGAATTTATCATCTTGCGGCGTATTGGGCTGCATGATGCGCAGGCGCAAGGCCGGATGATATTCATCCGGTGCCGTCCAAAGACGCAAAGTTCCAAATAAAGTAATGGCAACAAAGAGCCCGCAGGCCGCGACAAAAGCTGAGGTTGAATCTTTCAAAGCCCCGCGGCGCATGAGAAGCGCGGGGCTGGCAAAAATAAAGACGGAGAGAAATGTCAGACCATGCAAACCGACAAGACTTGCCACTTGCGCCAGTACCAAATTGCCACCCAGCGCCATGCCAAATGTATTCCACGGAAAACCCGTGAACAGGATGCCGCGCAACCATTCACTGATGCCCAAACCAAGGGCGAGAGCGATAATTCGCACTGATCCATCCGACCAGAACAGGCGCGCGAGAACAAAACCAAATGCCGTGAAACAGCCAAGAACGGCCGGCAGGCCCGCCACACCAAAGGGCAGAGCCCAAGCAAATTCTTCCGCTTCAACCAGAAAAGCCGCGCCCAGCCACCAGAGGCTTGCGACGAAATAACCAAAGCCCAGACACCAACCAATCCATGCGGCCTGTTTGAGCGCGGAAATATCAAAACGCCCGGCATGAAAACGCTTGGCAGGTTCAAGCCCATCCATCAACCAGACAGAAACCACCATTGGAATGGCCGCTGCTGGAAAAAAATGAATGGGCGCCAAGGCTAAAGCGCCCGCCACACCCGCGCAAAAAGCAATGATCGAGCGCCGCCAGCCGTAAGAAAGTGTGATGGCGTGAACCAGCGACAGCATAGGGCTCCAATCAGGCTATTCGCCCTGAGCTGAAACATCTTGCGACAGACGCGTGATGCGCAGCCGCTTCAAGCGACGACGATCAGCATCAAGCACATCAAAGCGCAAGCGGCCATCGAGCTCATAAAACTCGCCACGCGTCAGCACACGACCCGCCAAAGTCGTCACCAAACCGCCCAAAGTCTCGACCTTTTCTTCGCCACTCAAGGCTTCGAAATTGACAGCCATCGCTTCGCCCAAATCATCAAGATTGGCGCGTGCATCGACCAACCAAGACCCATCGCTTTGTTGATCTATGCGTGGACTATCATCTTCATCGTGTTCATCTTCAATATCGCCGACGATCATTTCGACAATATCTTCTATCGAAGCGAGGCCATCGGTTCCGCCATATTCATCAATCACCAGCGCCATATGGGTGCGCGAATTTTGCATCTTCACAAGAAGATCAAGCGCTGGCATGGACGGGGGCACGAAAAGAACCGAGCGCATAATGCCTGCTTTGGAAAGCGGCAAAGATAAATCAAGCTCACCAAGACCACGCAAACGCAACACGGCATCGCGCTTTGAGGATAGATCAGGGCGCGTACGGCCTTTCCAAAAATCCTCGGCGGCAGCGGCAATATAATCAACAAAGTCGCGAATATGGACCATGCCACGCGGATCATCGAGCGATTCGCCATGAACGGGCAGACGTGAATGACCGGCGGTGCGAAAAACGGACAAAACATCTGCAAGCGAATCTTCAATTCCCACGGCGATAATATCAGCGCGTGGAACCATCACATCTTGAACCCGCAATTCATGCAGGCCCAAAACATTTTTAAGCATGGTGCGCTCTTGCGGCGTGAAATCGCTGTCACCGGCCTGATCTTCGAGCGCGTCTTCAATATCGTCGCGAATAGATGGATTGTTGAGGCCAAATAGAGATCTAATGCGTTCGATCAAACTGGGAGGCTCCGCACGACTCTCCCCGTGGGAATTGTCTGGAAGGCTCATGATGCTCTCTTTCCATGCACAAGTTCACTGGCCGCATAAGGATCAGCAATCCCAAGCCGTGCCAGCGCACGGCGCTCGAGATCTTCCATTTCCTCAGCCTCTTCTTCATTTTCGTGGTCATAGCCCAGAAGATGCAAAAAACCATGCACGATCATGTGAGACGTATGATCGGCAAAAGTCTTTTCCTCATCTTGGGCTTCTCGCGCAACCGTTTCAAAAGCAATTGCAATATCACCCAAGAGAGGCGCAGACATAAGGCGATCTGGGGGCGCGGCGGGAAAAGACAAAACATTGGTTGGCTTATCAAGGCCACGCCAATCCCGATTGAGCTCTTGAATACGCGCATCATCGCAAAAGAGCAGGCTGACTTCAGCCCCATCAAAGAGGCTTGCTTTGGTTTCCAACTTCGTTGCCTGCAAAGCGCGTTCAACCAAAGTGTCTAAATCAGCCAGCTTGGTCCATTGCTCGCATTCAATGCTAATATCCGATTGAAGGCTCATTTTTGCACCGGCGCTCCGGCATGAGCTGCCTCATAAGCACTGACAATCCGGCGCACGAGATCATGGCGCACGACATCCGCATCGCGGAAACGCACATGACCAATGCCCTCCAGATTAGACAGCAAATGAACAGCCTCGCTGAGGCCAGACTTTTGTGTGGGCGGCAAATCAGTCTGCGTCGGATCACCTGTGATGATCATGCGCGAGCCTTCGCCCAAACGTGTCAGAAACATTTTCATCTGCATGGATGTCGCATTTTGTGCTTCATCGAGCAGCACGCAAGCAGAGGTGAGCGTACGGCCGCGCATAAAGGCAAGGGGTGCCACTTCAATCATGCCTGTTTGCAGGCCACGTTCGACCATGCGCCCATCCATGAAATCATAAAGCGCATCATAAATCGGGCGCAGATAGGGATCGACTTTTTCGCGCATGTCACCTGGCAAAAAGCCGATCCGCTCGCCAGCTTCAACAGCGGGGCGCGACAGAATGATTTTTTCAACGACACCTTGTTCGAGAAGCGAAACCGCATGTCCCACGGCAAGCCATGTCTTGCCTGTGCCTGCTGGGCCTTCAGCAAAAACAAGTTCATTACGCTTCAAGGCGCGCAGATAAAGATCTTGTGCGGCATTGCGCGCACGCACACCACCGCGCTTGCGCGTATTCACGCTTTCAAAAACGGAGCGCCCAGCATCTTCTTTTGGAAAAAGATTGCCTTGCAAAACGCCTTCTTGCACAGCGCCATCCACATCGCCCAGTGAAATGGTCTGACCCTTTTTCACGCGCGCATAAAGCGTTTCCAAAACACGGCGCGCTTGGTCGCAAGCATCTGGCGCACCTTTCAGCGTGACGTGATTGCCATTGGCATGTGCGGCAATGCCAAGACGACGCTCCACACGTGCTAAATTTTGATCGTAATGGCCAAAGAGAAGTGACGCATGACGATTATCATCAAAAGCAAGCGTGACTTCTGTTTTTTCAACTTGGGCCATATCAGCGCCGCCTGATCTTTCAGGGGCGGCATGAACGCGGCCAGCAGCGCCAGTCTTTTCAGATGATCTCAAGCGAGGATCTCCCCTGCGAGGCTCATCGAACATCTCCTATGAGTTGGCCTTTGAGCGAATTGGTGAGGGCTTCCGTAATCAACACATCAGCAACGCAACCAATCAACGCATCAGAACCATCAACTTGCACGGCCTGAAGATAAGGCGATTTACCCGCAATTTGACCCGGATCACGGCCCTTTTTCTCAAAGAGAATCGGCATGACCTTGCCAACAGAGGCATCATTATAGGCGTGACGCTGTCCGTCTACGAGTTCTTGCAGGCGATAGAGCCGCTCGCTCTTCACCTCTTCGGGCACTTGATTGTCCATGTCTGCACCGGGCGTGCCCGGACGCATCGAATATTTGAAAAAATAGCTGCTCGAAAAATCAACTTTGCGAATCAAATCAAGCGTCGCTTCAAAATCTTCTTCTGTCTCACCAGGGAAGCCGACAATGAAATCGGACGAAAATGCAATATCAGGTCGCCGTTTCCGAATACGATCGATGAGATCGAGATAATTTTGCGCGGTATGTTTGCGATTCATGGCACGCAAAATACGATCTGACCCAGATTGTACGGGCAAGTGGAGGAAGGGCATTAAAGCTGGTTGATCCACATGCGCATCAATCAGATCTTGCGCCATATCATTGGG
>CAWUNF010000126.1:0-5218 GCA_963923195.1 uncultured Hyphomicrobiales bacterium
GCTTCGCTCGCAATGACGAAGTTTCTTATTCCTTGAATTGCACCTGATAGGTTTTTTCCAAGAATTGACGCACCCAAGCCTTGGCTTCCGGCGCAATCGTCGTGCCCGCCTTATAAAGGCGTTCAGCTTCCCCATCCGTCACCTGCTCATATTCGCCAATCACTTCATCACGGCGGGCGAGATAATCGGGATCCTTCAACAAATCACGCACAGCCGCCCGATAGGTCTCAACAATATTGTCCGGCGTGGTTTTGGGCAGAACCATCAGCTTTTGTGCTGGAAAGCCAGAGACCAAAAAGGCCATGAAAGCATCCCATTCAATGCCAGAGGGCTTTTTGCCGTGGACGATTTCATAGGCCTCACCAATATGGGGCAGATCGGGGAAGTTGGGATCGCGCGCAAGCTGGCCATTCTTATCCAGCACACCCCATGAGAAGAGCGGTGTTGCGCGGCCTTCATTCACAAGGCCCTGCGAACGGCGCAGGTAAGCCGTTGTCGTCTGCGAGTCGATGGTGAATTCGCCACGCTCGAAACCAAGCAGACCTTCTGCACGACCCACCACACCGAAAATGTGATTGACGTTCAAATCAACAAGCCGGAAGCCCAAAAGCGAAACAAGCTCAAGCGCTGTTGGGCCGGGGCTTGCAAAGAACATTTCTTTGCCGCGAAGCTGATCAATATCCTTGATCGACTTAGCGCCAAATTTGGAGGAGACATAGGCCGCACCCCCGGTTGGCGCTGCCAAAACAACGCGCCAATCTTGATAATCATATTTCACGCGCGGATCACCGAGCAGATAAGGAAACTGCGTCGAAGCCGAGCTCATCAGCAGAGTGAGACCATCATTCTTCGCGGTGACTTGGAAAAAATTAGCCCCCGCTGTTGAGCCACCGCCCGGCATATTTTTCACAATCACCGTCGGCTTGCCCGGCAAATGTTTGGCCAGCAAAGGCTGGTTGAAGCGCGCCCAGAGATCAACGCCACCACCTGTTGGAAAGGGCACGAGCATCGTGATGGTCTTGCCAGAAAAATCGACATTTTGAGCTGCCGCCGGCAAAGCTGACGCCAAAGCCACACAAGCAGCTAAAGCCAAACGATTGAGACCTGTCTTCATATCTACTCTCTTATCAAAGCGCATCAGAGCACAGGGCTCCATTGCACGAGTGTTTCGCGATAGCCGGTTGCTGTCTTTTCGACATTGCCAATCGCGGGGAATGGATAGTGAAACCCTTGGACCATCATGCGCTCGGCTGCAAGCATGTCGTAAACACGACGGCGTGTTGCCTCGGCCGCGACAGGGTCCACATCCAAAAACAAATGCCAGCCGGGATTGCGGGCAAAGAGGAATGGCGCATGTGTCACGTCACCTTGCATAAAGAGGCTCTTATTGCCAGACACGACATTGAAGGACGTATGGCCCGGTGTATGGCCTGTGGTCGCCATTGACGTGACGCCGCTCATGACTTCCTTGTCCCATTGATAGGGGCGCAGCCGCGACCGCACATCTTTGGTCATCACACGACGAATATTTTTGAAGTTAAATTCCATACGCGGCGTGGCCGCACGCGCCATATTGCCATCATCCATCCAGAATTTGTCTTCAACCTCTGGAACAAGAATTTCCGCATTGGGGAAAGCGAGCGAATTGTCTGCGCGCAACAGGCCATTGATATGATCGCCGTGGTAATGAGTGAGAATGACCAGATCAATATCTTTGGGATCAATGCCTGCCGCTTTGAGATTTTGTAAAAGACGCCCATTGAGCCCTTTGCTCAAGGTCAGATTGGCTTCGCCCTGCCCTGTGTCGAGCAGTGCCAATTGCTTTCCATTATTGATGAGCACCGGATTATAGGGACCAGAATAAATATTCGGCTGCATGAAAATCGATTGCAGATAGATGTTCACCTGATCTTTCGGCACATTCAAAATAAAGCCATCATCAATCGGCAAGGCACCAACACCATCATTCACCGTGGTGATTTCTATATCGCCGACCTTGTAGCGATAAAAAGCTGGCGCCTGCTGGCCCGACTGCGGCGCAAAGCCTTGCGCGCCTTGCAAGGGGACAGATGCTAGGAGAGCCGCCGCCCCCGTGAGAGCCGAACGGCGCGTGATTTCCACCATGATTTTCCTCCGCTGGCTTTCTGCCCCTGCGATAGGTGGAGACTAAGCAGTGGGCACATCCGGGAAAATCGCATTGATTGGCAGGATGGATGAATGCCCTACACCTCACCGCAGCGTGAGGGGCTATTCACAGGCTTGTGTCTCTTTGTTTCAACAACGGCACATTCCTTGCTCTCATTCTGACGCAGATGAGAAACACAAGGGAGTGAGGGGAGCCATGAATAGCCACCATCGCGCAGGAAATCCCTGCCGCGTTTGCGGATTTCAAAACACGCCCCAAGCCAAAGAGAGCGTGGTGAAATGCGAATGCTGCGGCGTGCGCCTTGGTCTTGATGACCAGCGCGCCGCCGATGTGGCGCGTTGGCGAGCCAAATTCATCTCCAATGGCGGTAAATGGCTGAATAAGCCCCAGACAGCCCCCATTGATGAAGCCAGCAATTGAGCAAGCGGCGACCAAAATTCAGCTCAATTGATCAAAGGCGCAGCATATTTCCGCAGCGCACAAGCAATTGCGCCCTTTCCCGCGCGGGGCTAGGCTCTCGTCAAAGCCGGTCCCTTTGAAGAACCGGATGATGGGAGGGGAAGCTCATGATGCGCAAAATTGCGCTGGCAGCGAGCGTGGCCGCTTTGACCGCAAGCTCTGCCGCCGCGGCTGACTTTTATGCGGGCAAGACGATCACTTTCATCATCGGCACGGGACCGGGCGGTGGCTATGACATTTATGGCCGGGTCGTTGCCAAACATCTTGGCAAATATATTCCCGGCCGCCCGCATGTCTTGGTGCAGAATATGGAAGGCGCAAGCACCGTGCGCGCCGCAGGCTTTATTTATAAGATCGCACCCAAAGATGGCACATCCATTGCCGCCATTTCACCCGGCGCTGTTGTCGGGCCTTTGCTCGAAGGCAAATTGAATGGTCTCTATGATCCAACCAAATTTCAATATTTAGCGACCGCCAATAATTCGACGCGCGTCTGCGCCGTCTTTCACACATCCAAAATCAAGACATTCAAAGATGCCTATACGCAAGAAGCGATCATCTCAGCCTCTGCGGAAGGTGGCTCGACACGCGATTATGCCTATCTGCATAAAAAGACATCGCATGTGAATTTCCGCATCATCTCAGGCTATCACGGCACGCCCTCTGCCATGTTGGCGATGGAACGCGGCGAGACCGATGGCCTATGTGGCATTGATTGGTCGAGTTTGCGTTCGCAAAAAGCAGATTGGGTGCGTGATGGCAAATTGCGCGTCTTGGTGCAAGCAGGTCTCGAGCCCTCTGACGAATTGACCAAAATGGGCGTGCCCATGATTTGGGATTTCTTCCAGAATGACACGGATCGGCAAGTCGCTGAACTCGTCATTGCGCAGCAATTATTCGGGCGCCCTTATATTGCCCCACCCGAAACACCGCCAGACCGCGTCGCGATTTTGCGTAAGGCTTTTGATCTTGCGATGAAAGACCCCGAGCTTTTGTCAGATGCAGAAAAGGCGCGCATCGATATTTTGCCCGCAGGTGGCGAGCGTGTGCAGGAAGGCGTGGCCAAAATCTATGCCACGCCCAAAGAGATTGTCGAAAAAGCCCGCGAGGCCATTCGCGAATGATCTCGCCGCTTCACAAAGCCAAAAGCCTCACATAGGCTCTTGAGACATAAAGAGCCGCGACAGACAGGCTCGACAGGGGAGGAAGAAGCAAATGACGTTGAAGCCCGGAAAAGCGCTGTCGCGCCGCCAATTTTGCGCTACCGCTGCAGGCATGAGCGCCGCCGCCATCGTGCCGCGCGATTCACTGGCTGATAGCAATTATTACAAAGGCAAGACCGTGCAATTGGTCGTGCCTTTCTCCCCCGGCGGCATTTTCGATATTGCCGGGCGCATTGTGGCGCGCCATCTCACCAATCATATTGAAGGCAACCCGAATGTGGTGGTGCAAAACCAACCGGGCGCAGGCGGCCTCTCTGCGGCCAATCGTCTGGCCAATTCAACACCGCGCGATGGCCTCACCATTGCAACGGTGAGCCGCTCTATTCCTCAGCTCTATTATTGTGGCGATGCCAATGTGCAATTCGACCCGATGAAACTTACTTGGCTTGGTTCACTCTCTTCTTATGCGGATGATGCCTATTTGCTCGTTGTCATGGCTTCAAGCCCGGTCAAAACGATTGAAGATGCGCGCAAGATGAAGGTCAATCTGGCGGGCGTGGGTGTGGGCTCGACCAACACAACCTTTGCGCTGATTGCCAAAGAATTGCTTGGCGTGAATACGGATGTTGTGCGCGGCTTCCCCGGCGCCAATGATATTTGGCTGGCAATGGAGCGTGGCGAAATTGATGGTCAGGTGATCGACATTTCCGCCATTATGGCCTCGCGTCCGCAATTGTGGAATGAGAAGAAATTGCGCGTGCTGGTGCAATTTGCGCGCAACACGCGCATGTCGAGCCTGCCAGATGTACCAACTGGCCGCGAATTGGTGAAAGATCCGAAAGACCGCGCCTATCTTGAATTTGCTGAAAATCCTTTCTTCATGGCGCTGCCCTTTGCAGCCCCGCCAGAGATTCCGGCTGATCGCGCCGACATTCTGGAAAAAGCCTTTATGAAAATGGCGATGACGCCAGAATTCCGCAATGAAATGCAAATGGCGGGCATGAATACCAGCCCAGTCGATGGCAAATTCGTGCGCAAAGTCATTGAAGAAGCCGCCGCCACGCCCAAAGATGTGCGCGAGCGTCTCGGCAAATTGATTATTGCAAAATAAAACAGTGCAGGATTGCAAAATGAAAAAATTATTTCGTCTTGCCGCGCTCTCTGGCGCGGCCCTCGTGGCATGTGTGGCGACAGGTCAAGCGCAAAACAATCCGCGCTATGTGGCTTTCCAGCCCTCAGCCACCAAGGGAGCGCTTTATACACCCGATAGCGGACCTAAATCGCATATTGCTTTCCTGACCATCCATCGCACGTCCAATTTCATGAATATGATTGGCACGCGTGAATTGGCCGCGCGCGGCTTTACTGTGCTTGGTATGAATCCGCGCTCGGATAATAATGAAGCCATTGTCAATTTTGAAAATGTCGCGCTCGATATCAAACAGGGCAT
>CAWUNF010000127.1:0-5137 GCA_963923195.1 uncultured Hyphomicrobiales bacterium
CTTTAACAAGACACAAATCAATAATCATAAAACTTACAGTAATTCAAATGATTGCGGAGACCCGGAACCACCGAGGGTTAAGACTGAAAGCTATGATTTAGGTGGAAGCTGGAGGCATACCGCCCCCTTCACCCACAGGAACAGACTACCCCTGCCCCAGCAGATTTCCTGCCTATTGACTCTCCCAAAGAAACCTCCATAAATAAGAACAAATAGTGAACAAAAACTTGAGGTTATGACCGATGTCGGCCACCGGCAGCTCGGACAGGATCCGCTTTCTCCGCGAAACCCTCGCGGGTCTGGAACAGGCTGGGGGGAGTCTCGCGTCCCCGGCCGCTTCCGCCCGCGCCTGTGCTTTTGGGGCGCTAGATCAGCCTTGCGGGCTCGATCGAGCACTTGGCGGGCTCTTTTCAGACGCGCTTTATGAAGTGGCACCTGCTCGCATGAATGATGGCGCGGCCGCCTGCGGCTTTGCTGCGGGCCTCGCCCAACGCTTTGCCGCAACTTCACCCGGCGCGCTCATTTTCATCAGCGATGAGTTTTCAACACGCGAAAATGGCGCACCCTATGGGCTTGGCCTTGCCGCGCATGGACTCGATCTTGCCCGGCTTCTTTATGTGCGCACCATTGGCGCACAAGATTTGCTTTGGGCATCAGAAGAAAGCCTGCGCGCAGGTGCTGCGGCCTGCGTGCTCATTGATCTCGGCTCTGCTGCACATGCCTTTGATCTCGTGGCCGCACGTCGTCTCACTTTGGCAGCGCGCATGAGTGGAACACCTGCTGTGCTGCTCCATTCACCCACCGCATTTCAAAAACAACAAGCACAAAATGGCGCACGCATGCGCTTTGAAATTCGCTCGACGCACTCTGCCGAACCCCACAAAGAGCGTCGCCCCATCCCGGGCCTTGCACATTTAGCCGTGCGCTTTGCCAAAGCAGGCGTCAGCGCCGGACGCCTCACCGGCCTCGACACAGACCAATTTCGCACCTTCATTTGGGATCACCAAAATGGCTGTTTCAAAGACAATTTATCTCTCGCTTTACCTACCTTTTCTCGCTTTGGAGCGCAGCACGCACGCGCCTGAACTTGGACGCCCGCGGGTCTCCATTGCGAAAATCAAAGGCGCACAACGCCTAGTCGCACTGGATCTGCAAGCCCGCCGTTTGGGCTTACACAAAGGCATGGCGCTAACCGATGCGCGCGCCATCGCGCCCACGCTCGACATGATCGAGCATGATCCCAAAATATTGCGCGCCAAACTCACCGCCATTGCTGATTGGTGTCGCAGGTTCACACCACTCGCAGCCCTTGATGCGCCAGATGGTGTCATGCTCGATATTACAGGCGTCACGCATTTATTCGACGGCGTGCCCGCGCTGATGCGCGACATTGAAATGCGCCTCGCACGACAAGGGATCAGCGGCATCACTGCTGTTGCAGCAACTCCAGAAGCGGCTTGGGCGCTGGCGCGTTTTTCAAAAGTGAAGATCGCACCAGAAGATCCCGAAAGCCTGCAGCGCCTCATATCGCCCCTTCCTGCAGCAGCCCTTCGTCTGGATGAAGATATTTGCGCAACCCTTGCCCGCGCAGGCTTGAAACAGATTGGCGATTTGCACATGCGCCCACGCGCGCCCATTGCCGCGCGCTTTGGTGAGGCTCTCTTTGCGCGGCTCGATGCCATGCTCGGACTCACAAAAAGCCCAATTTCACCAAGCTTTGAATCGCCGACCTATATGGCCGAGCGGCGCCTTGCCGAAGGCATTGCGACTCGTGCGCAGATTGAAGAGCATCTCGCAGCCCTCGCAGCTGATCTTTGCACCATGTTGGAGCGTCATGGTGAAGGCGCCCGAAAAATCTGCGCCACACTCTTTCGTGTCGATGGTGCGGTCCGCCATATTCATGCAGGCGCCAGCCGCCCCTTACGCGATGTCAAAAGCATCACCCGTCTTTTGCATGAGCGTTTAGAGGCCGCCAGCCAATCGCGTGATGAAGACCCACTCGATATTGGATATGGCTTTGATGTCATTCGCTTGGCTGTCACAGCCGCCGATGCGCTCGATCCCACACAAAAAGTCTTGCAACAAACGGATACGCAAGCGCGTGAAAAAGAAGAATGTGCCGTACGCATGGATGATCTCATTGACCGCTTGGGTGCACGCCTAGGACTAAGCCGCGTTTTATATTTCCATGAAGAAGATCATCATTGGCCCGAACATGCGATCGTCGCGCGCGCGGCTGCACAAGCCAAGCCACGCAACTGTTCAATCATTGCAAGTGAGATTGCAGAACGCCCTTTGCGCCTGTTTGAACGACCAGAACCTGTTGAAGCCATGGCCTCCGTGCCTGATGGCCCGCCCATTCGCTTTCGCTGGCGTCGACTTATGCATGAAGTCAGCGCTTTTGAGGGGCCCGAGCGCATCGCCCCGCTATGGTGGAGGCAAGAAGCGCAAGCTTTAACGCGTGATTATTTCCGCATTGAAGATACAAGCGGCACACGTTTCTGGATCTTCCGTGAAGGTCTTTATGCAACAGAGACCGCACGTCCCAAATGGTATGTGCATGGATTATTCGCGTGAGCTACGCTGAATTTGCCGTCACGACAAATTTCTCTTTTCTGCGGGGCGCGTCGCACCCTGAAGAAATAGTGGCACGCGCAGCAGAACTTGGCCTGAGCGCCATTGGCATTGCTGATCGCAATTCTTTAGCGGGCGTCGTGCGGGCCTTCACTTATGCGCGCGACAATGCCGAGGCACTGAAAACCTTACGTGTTGTCACAGGGACACGCCTTGTTTTTGCTGATGGCACACCTGACATTCTTGCCTATCCACAAAATCGCGCCTCTTACGCAAGACTTTCGCGACTACTCACGCGTGGCAATTTGCGCGGCTCCAAAGGCCATTGCATCCTCACACTCGATGATCTGACTGATCACGCTGAAGGCCTGCAACTCGCGCTCATGCCCGGGCCATGCGAAAATGAAACCATCATACGCTTGAAAGAGCTCGCACCGGGGCGCTTCTGGATAGCGGCGCATATGACCTATGGGCGCTCCATGCGTCGCGATCTTATTGCACGCATTAATCTTGCCGCCCGTCATCGCCTGCCATTGCTCGCCACAAATGATGTGCATATGCATGTCGCCAATCGTCGCCCCCTTGCAGATATTCTGACCTGCACGCGTGAAGGCGCAACAATTGATACAGCTGGCCGCAAACTGTCTGTCAATGCGGAACGGCACCTGAAAAGCCATCGTGAAATGGCACGCATTTTCCGCGAAGCACCAGAGGCAATTTTTGAGACACAACGCTTTCTCAATGGCCTTCATTTTTCGCTAAACGAATTGGCCTATGAATATCCCGATGAATTGCGCGAAGGTTTTGCCAGCGAACAAGAGGCCCTCGAACATTTTGCCTGGGAGGGCGCGCGCTTTCGCTATCCAGACGGTGTGCCAGAATCGATTGCCGCCACAATTCGCTATGAACTTCAACTTGTGGCCAGCATGCGCTATGCGGCCTATTTTTTGACAGTTCATGATATTGTCCGCTTTGCTCGTTCACGCGGAATTTTGTGTCAGGGGCGTGGCTCTGCTGCCAACTCCACTATCTGCTTTTGCTTGGGGATCACAGAAGTAGATCCCTCCAAACACGATCTCCTTTTTGAGCGCTTTATTTCACCAGAGCGCAAAGATCCGCCCGATATTGACGTCGACTTTGAGCATGAGCGGCGCGAAGAGGTGATGCAATATATTTACAAGCGCTACGGCCGCTTGCGTGCGAGCCTCACCGCAACAGTTATTTCCTATCGCTCGCGCTCAGCCCTTCGCGATGTCGCCAAAGCTTTCGGTTTTTCAGAAGATTCGCTCGATGCTTTATCGGGCACAATCTGGGGCTGGTGGTCCGGCGAAGTTGATGAGGCAGAGGTGCGCCGCATTGGTTTTGATCCACAAGAGCCACGCCTACGCCGTGCCTTAGAACTCGCCGCAGAGCTGAAAGGTTTTCCTCGCCATCTTTCTCAACACACCGGCGGCTTTGTCATCACCCGCGATCGGCTTGATGAAGTCGTCCCAGTCGCTCATGCAGCCATGGAAGATCGCACCACGATTGAATGGGACAAGGACGATCTTGACGCACTTGGAATTTTAAAAATCGATGTTTTGGCGCTTGGCATGTTGTCTTGCCTGCGCAAAGGGCTTGATCTTTTACGCGATCATTATGGACGCAACCTCACCCTTGCCACCATCCCCCCAGAAGAGCCTTGTGTTTATGAAATGATTTCGCGTACCGACACAATTGGTGTCTTTCAAATTGAAAGCCGCGCGCAAATGTCCATGCTGCCGCGCCTGAAGCCGCGCGCCTTTTATGATCTGGTGATTGAAGTGGCGATTGTGCGTCCCGGCCCCATACAAGGCGATATGGTGCACCCCTATTTGCGTCGCCGCCAAGGCCTCGAAAAAATCTCTTACCCATCGAAAGAGCTCGAAAGCGTTTTGGGCAAAACATTGGGCGTGCCACTCTTTCAAGAACAAGCCATGAAGATTGCCATTGTCGCTGCAGGCTTCACTCCTGCGGAGGCTGATCAATTGCGCCGCGCCATGGCAACTTTCAAGAAGGTCGGCACGATTGGCACTTTTCACGCCAAAATGGTCGAGGGCATGGCGGCGCGGGGCTATGAGCGCAGCTTTGCCGAAGCCTGTTTTCGTCAAATTGAAGGTTTTGGGACTTATGGCTTTCCAGAAAGCCATGCCGCCTCCTTCGCTCTGCTGGTCTATGCATCAGCTTGGATGAAATGCCGATATCCGGATGTCTTTGCTTGCGCGCTTTTGAATGCGCAACCCATGGGCTTTTATGCACCAGCACAAATCATCCGTGATGCGCGCGAACATGGTGTTGAAGTTCGCGAGATTGATATCAATCATTCATATTGGGACAATCAGCTCGAATCACAAGATGAAAGCAGCCTACGCCTCCATGCGCAATTTGAAAGTCAGCGTTCCTACATCAAAACACGCCATGCTCTGCGTTTAGGCTTTCGCCAAGTAAAAGGCTTGCATGCGCAAGATATGCATCTGCTCGCAGATAAGCGGGGACGCGGCTATGATTCTGTGCGCGATCTTTGGTTACGCACAAATCTCTCACC
>CAWUNF010000128.1:0-5134 GCA_963923195.1 uncultured Hyphomicrobiales bacterium
GGCCTTTATGAACTCATGACCAATGCTGTGAAATATGGCGCGCTCTCATCACCCGATGGACGCATTTTGGTGACATGGGACATGGTCCAGGATCAGGAAACATCCCTCTTCCAAATGGAATGGCGCGAACATGGTGGGCCAAAAGTGGTTCCCCCCCGCCACCGCGGCTTTGGCCATATTGTGATCGCCGATATGACCGCGCGCTCGCTCTTTGGCGATGTCGATTATCGCTTTGAAAGCGAAGGTGTGGTTTGGCGTCTGACCGCACCAGCCGAAAATGTGCGCGAGCAAATTGACGCGCAAGAGCCCCAAGCAGCCTGAAAAGCGCTCGTCTCAAAACGGATGGAGAAAGAAAGAAGTGGCTCCCCGAGCAGGACTCGAACCTGCGACCAGACGATTAACAGTCGTCTGCTCTACCAACTGAGCTATCGGGGACCGATGCCGCGTCGCGACGGGGTGGCGTATAGCAAGCGATCCCTGCTTTGCAAAGCGCAAAAAGCGGGGCGGCCAGACTTTCCCCGCGGCAAGCGTAAATTTCAGGGGCACTGGGGGCATACGTCCTTGCCCCACTGACGCGCCCTTGCTAAGACGCGCAGGCCCTCAGCACTCCCTGTGGGCTGATCAGAGGCCTCGTGGCGGAGTGGCTACGCAGAGGACTGCAAATCCTTGCACCCCGGTTCGATTCCGGGCGAGGCCTCCAAATTCCCCAAAATCTAGACGCAACAGGGTTACTTTGGCGGGTTTTATCCCCCGTCGCGGCCTTGTGAGCGGCCCACGCTTGACCCCGGCCCAGCGAAAGCCGATCAATGGGCTGTTCCAATCCATTGGCGCTTCCTGAACGTAGCTCTGTGGCCGATGAAGGACCAAAGTTCCAGAATGCCGCCAGCCACTTCCCGACCTGCCATCGTCTGGTTCCGCGACGATCTTCGCCTTTCCGACCACCCGGCCCTGCAGGCCGCCCGAGACAGCGGCGCCCCTCTGATCTGCCTTTATATTTTGGATGAGGCGAGCCCCGGCCTGCGCGCCCTTGGGGGCGCCTCACGCTGGTGGCTGCATCATTCGCTGGCAGCCCTCGCCGCGTCTCTCGAAAAGGCCGGCGCGCGCCTCGACATATTGCAAGGCGCTGCCAAGCCCATCATCACCGCGCTCGCCAAATCAACTGAGGCCAGCGCCGTCTATTGGACGCGCCGCTATGGCGAAGCGGAAATTGCCATTGATCGCGAGATCAAAGCTGCACTCCTTGAGCAAGGTCTCGCGGTCAAAAGTTTTAATGGGCAATTGCTGCACGAGCCTTGGGATGTGCAAACCAAGGGCGGCGATTATTTCAAAGTCTATTCGCCCTTTTGGCGCGCAGCTCTTGCCAAAGGTGAGCCTGAAGGCCCGCTGCCACGCGCGACCAAAATCAAAAGCGCGGAATGGCCCGCCAAAGGCCCAAAGCGCATTGCGCTCGAAAAACTTGCCCTCCTCCCCAAAAAGCCAGATTGGGCGGGCGGATTGCGCGATACATGGCGACCAGGCGAAAAAGGCGCGCAGGAACGTCTTGCCGCCTTTCTTGAATCCAAGGCGAAAAATTACGGAACGATGCGAGATCGTCCCGATATTCCCTCGACCTCCAATCTCTCGCCACATTTGCGTTTTGGGGAAATTTCTCCCCGCCAAGTCTGGCACGCCACACGCCATGCGCAGGCGGCCGGACACGTGCCTGCCCGCGATGCTGATAAATTTTTGAGTGAGATTGGATGGCGCGAATTTGCCTATCATCTGCTCTATCATTTCCCAAAACTTGCGACGAAAAATTTTCAGTCCAAATTTGATGCTTTTCCCTGGCGTGATCTCGATGCCAAAGAATTGCGCGCTTGGCAGAAGGGGCAAACGGGCTATCCAATTGTCGATGCTGGTATGCGCGAGCTTTGGCACACAGGCACGATGCATAATCGCGTGCGCATGATTGCCGCCTCTTTCTTGGTGAAAGATTTGCTCGGCGATTGGCGGCTTGGTGAAGATTGGTTTTGGGATACGCTTTGCGATGCCTGCCCCGCCAATAATACGGCAAGCTGGCAATGGGTCGCGGGCTCTGGTGCGGATGCCGCGCCTTATTTCCGCATTTTCAACCCAACCTTGCAGGCGCAAAAATTTGACCCGGATGCTGCTTATGTGCGCAAATGGGTGCCCGAACTCGCCAAGCTTCCAGACAATTGGATACATGAACCGTGGAATGCACCCGATGCCGCTTTGAAAAATGCCGGTGTCGTTCTTGGCAAAACCTATCCCAAACCGATGGTGGATCATTCGCGCGCCCGCGACCGTGCGCTCGCTGCCCTCGCGACAACCAAAACAGATATGGCTTGATATGAAGATCGCCGTTGTTGGCACTGGCATTACAGGACATGCGGCAGCACTGGCCCTGTCGCAAGATATGCATGGCCATGAAATTGTGCTTTATGAGCGCGAAGCACGCGCTGGCGGGCATACCGCAACCGTTGATATTGATTATGACGGCACGCCCATTGCGGTTGATACGGGCTTTATCGTCTATAACGAGAAGAATTATCCCAATCTCACCGCCATGTTCGATTTCTTGCATGTCAAAACGCAATTATCGGATATGAGTTTTTCGGTCTCTGCTGATCGCGGCAAATTTGAATGGTGCGGCCAGGATGGCAAAGGCGTCATCAATGGGCTCTTTGCTCAAAGGCGCAATATTTTCTCACCCTCCTATCTCGCGCTGCTTCTCGAGATTCCACGCTTTCAAAAGCAAGCGATTGGCGATGCGCGTGCAGCCACGATTGGCGAGGGCACGTTGCAAGATTATCTTGATCGCCACGGTTTCTCAGAACGTCTGCGCCGCGATTATCTTGTGCCAATGGGGGCGGCCATTTGGTCCACCTCACCGCGCGAAATGCTGAAATTTCCCGCCACAAGTTTTATCGAATTTTTCGACAATCATTGCCTCTTACAATGGGATCGGCCGCGGTGGCGGACTGTGACCGGTGGTAGCCGCGAATATGTGCGCAAATTGGCCGAGCTTTTTGGCGATAGGTTACGCCTCAATTGCGGTGCGACCGCCATTACGCGCCATGAAGATTATGTCACCATCCGCGATTCACAAGGTGGCGTTGAAAAATTCGATCATGTGGTGATGGCCGCTCATGCGCCAGATTCGCTCAAAGCGCTGGCTGATGCCGATGAGAAGGAACGCGCTATTCTCTCCGCCTGTCGCTATGCGCCCAATGATGTCTGGCTGCATCGTGATCCAGCCCTCATGCCAAAACGCAAAGCCGCTTGGGCCTCGTGGAATTTCTTGCGCGAAGGTGATGTGGATGATCGCGCCTGCGCCGTCACTTATTGGATGAACCGTCTGCAAAAAATTGATGAGAGCAAGCCGCTCTTTGTGACTTTAAACCCGCCTTTCGAGCCAAAGCCCGAACTCACCTTTGCGCGGTTTAATTACGAACATCCACAATTTGACACGCCAGCTCTATCAGCGCGCAAACGTTTGGATGAAATCCAAGGCCAACGCCGCACATGGTTTGCGGGTGCTTGGACGGGCCACGGCTTCCATGAAGATGGATTGCTGTCTGGCATTTCTGTCGCCGCGCGTTTGGGTTGCCCTGCCCCTTGGGCCAATATGCGCGACACAGATCCGCTCCCCATCTCAACCATGCCTGTGGAAGAGAAACGCGAAGTGGAGCTTGTGCAATGAGGCTAACACGCTTCCAGCCGCCGCATGCCTGCCTGTCGATTTATCGCGGGCCGGTGATGCATGCGCGCATGAAGCCTGTGACGCATCGTTTCACCTATGACGTCTTTTCGACACTCATTGACCTCGACCGCTTAGATGAGGTGGACCAGCTCTCGCCACTTTTTTCCGTTGGGCGATTCAATCTCCTGTCCTTCTCGCCTCACGATCATGGGCCGCGCGATGGCTCAGATCTGCGCGCCTATATTGATGGCGTGCTGAAACAAGCGGGCATTGAACTCGCACAGGGCCGCGTTTTCTTACTCTGCTATCCGCGCATCTTGGGTTTCACCTTCAATCCGCTCGCGGTCTATTATTGCTATGATGGGCGCGGGGATTTGGCAGCCCTTGTCTATGAAGTGAGCAATACATTTGGCGAGGCGCATACTTATGTCGCTCCCATTCGAGAAGGCGAGAAGCAGGCTGCGGAAGTGCGCCAAGAGCGCGACAAGATATTTTATGTTTCGCCCTTCCTCGACATGTCGATGCGCTATCACTTCCGCCTGCAACCACCCGGCGAGACATTAAAACTGCGGATTCTCGAGACAGATCCACAAGGGCCTATCCTTGCCGCCACATTCAATGGACGGCGTGAAGAGGCAACCACCGCCCGCCTTCTTGCGAATTTCTTGCATATTCCGCTCATGACCTTCAAAGTCGTGGCAGCTATTCACTGGGAAGCCTTGCGCCTCTATCTTAAAGGCCTGCGCATTCGCCCCCGCCCCGTCCCGCCTGCGCCTTTGAGCTATAGCGGATCTGACACCAACGCTCTGCCGGATGCACGCCCATGAATATGATGACGAGCACCCAATCCATTGCACATGATCATATCCTTGTGACAAAGGATAATCTGGACGGTTTGGCCAAGGCCTATCCTTTTGCCGTGCGCCGCGCGTTGGATTTTTGTTTGATGCTAGAGCGCGGATCGCTCGATGTGCATTTGCCTGATGGCCGCATTTTGCGTTTTCAAGGCAGCCAGAGCGGCCCCGAAGCGCAAATGATCGTGCATGATTTCGATTTTGCCAATGAGCTGGCGGCGGGTGGCGAGGTGGGCATTGCGGAGGCCTTTTTAAAAGGCCATTGGGAAAGCCCCAATCTCACGCGCTTTTTGGAACTTTTTTGCGTCAATCAGCCCGTCATTCAAAAGCTTCTCGATGGAAAGCCTTTGGTGCGTCTCTTCCAGCGTTTTCAACATTGGCGCAATCGCAATACAAAATCAGGATCACGGCGGAATATTCACGCCCATTATGATCTTGGCAATCAATTCTATTCGGCATGGCTTGATGGTACGATGACCTATTCATCTGCCCTCTTTACCGATAGCGCCAAAGATCTTGCCGATGCCCAGCGCGCCAAATATGCAGCGCTCGCCCGTGATATTGATTTGCAACCCGG
>CAWUNF010000129.1:0-5120 GCA_963923195.1 uncultured Hyphomicrobiales bacterium
GCATATGGTGCAGCTCTGGATGAAATATCGCGAACGCGCGGAAGAAGTGCTCGTCTTTTATCCGCCAGATGGTTATTGGCGCGCGCGCCCCCTGCCCTTTGCCGATATGCGCTGGACCGCCTATGGCTCGTCTTTCTTGATCGGCCCGGTGGAAATCAAAGATCGCCCGATTGTCGATTTGAAAGCCATTACGCTTGATCCCGCGACCATGACATTCACGCTCGACTTTGCGCGTGGCGGCTCTGCAAAATTGAAAATCGACACGATTGATCAAGAGCGTTTCATCATTGAAACCTCACTCTCACCAGACGTGCCGCGCAATTATCCTTTCGCTTCCATGCGCTCCATGTATGCAACCGAATTTAATTCGGATGTGGCACGTGTCGCATGGCGCACCAAGGGTGTGGAAGCTTGGGGCGAGTCCAACATCATGTCTTTCAAAGGCGCTGACGTGACGGAAATTTGGGCTGGCCGCACAGTGCCCTCGCTCCATAATAAAAGTGCACCCGATATGATCTTTAGCCATTTTAGCGATAAGCCTGCGCCCGCCAAATGAGAGATCACATAGCCCATCCACGCTGGCCCGCGCTCGATGCTGCGCGTGGGCTCGCGCTTGTGGCGATGTTCATCTTTCACTTCTGTTGGGATCTGGCTTATTTTGGCCTGACGCCTGAAGGCTTCACCGACAGCGCCCAGTTTCATGGCTTTGGTCATGCCATTGCCGCCTCATTTGTTTTTATTGCAGGCCTTGGCCTGACGTTTGCCTCGCGCAATGGGCTTGATTGGCACAGTGCCTTTATGCGCATTGGCTTGATTGCGCTGGCCGCGCTTGGTGTCACCGCTGTCACTTATCTCATCTTCCCAGATTCTTTCATCTGGTTTGGCATTTTGCATTTGATCGCTTTGGGTAGCGCGCTTTGCTTGCCACTCATCTTGGCGCCTGCTTTGCTCGTCGCAGCTCTTGCGCTCATCGCGCTTATTTTGCCCATCATTCTCTCCGAGCCTGCTTTTGACACACCCTTGCTGCAATGGTTGGGGCTTGGCACGCATCCACCCATCACCAATGATTGGCGGCCGCTTCTGCCTTGGTTTGGTGTGATGGCACTTGGTCTGTTGGCGGGCCGCATTATCGCCACCAAAGGTCTGCCGCGCGCGCTGGACAATTGGCAGCCGAAAAATCTGCTCAGCCGCTCACTCGTCTGGGGCGGGCGGCATACGCTCATAGTTTATCTCACGCATCAGCCCGTTCTCTTCGCGCTTGTCTTTGTCGGCAGCACATTCGCCACACCGCGCGAGATGGATATTTCGGGCGCGCAATCAGGCTTTATCCGCGGCTGTGAAACGCAATGTGTCGCAACGGGTGGGGAAGCAGGCCTGTGCACACGCGCTTGTGGCTGTATTGCGCAAGAGGCGACTGACCAAGGCATGAGCCGCGCTGTGGCGCGCAATCAGCTTAACCCTGAGCAACAGGTGGCATTTAACGAAATCACCAAAGCCTGTTTACGACGCCTCACACCGCAGGCGCCAAGCCCTTAAATCAGCCTATTATGTGAAATGATTTAATCGCCGCTCGCACGAGATGAGCGTTGCCCCGACAAAAGCGAATCCAAACCTGCTTGCCAATTGGGATCTGTCGAAAAATCAGACGTCGATCCCATAGAGAGCAATTCAACAAGCCGATTGCGCGCCCGATTGACGCGACTTTTCATCGTTCCCACAGCGCAATGACAAATGGCCGCCGCATCTTCATAAGAAAGACCAGAGGCGCCAATCAAAATCAGCGCTTCGCGCTGATCTGCAGGCAGCTTTTGCAAAGCATCCCGAAAGTCGAGGAAATCCATATGGCCGCTTTGGGTCGGCGCAGTTGCCAAACGAGCGGCCATTGCGCCTTCAGAATCGGCAACTTCGCGGCGTCGCTTGCGATATTCTGAATAATAAATATTGCGCAAAATGGTGAAAAGCCAAGCGGGCATATTCGTGCCCTCGACAAAGGAGTCCAAATGGCTCCAAGCTTTCACCAATGTTTCTTGAACCAGATCATCGGCACGATCCGCATTGCCACAGAGCGACACAGCAAAGGCGCGCAGATTGGGAATAGCTGCAAGAAGATCGGACTTGAGCTGAGGGCTCGCCTGATTCACTCCCGCGTTTTTGCTCATTTTTTCTCGGTCTCGGGCTTGTCGCCATCCGCGCTCTTGTCGAGCGTATTGAGCAATTCGAGAAAACGATCCGGGATCGGCTGGTTCAAAACATCATCATAAACAGATTTGAGCTGGCGCTCGATATAGGCCTTCACATTAGGGCCCGATGGCGCTTGGGTGCTCTCAGTCTTGGGTGGTGCATCAACAAGATTGGGGGTGGCTGCCAGCACTTGAGTGGGTGGACTGGCACTGACTGGCGCGGCTGGCCCGCGCCCGCTGACAGCACGGATAGCCGGACGTGCCGAGACGGCACTCGGCTTCTTTTTCATGCCGCTCTTGTCATCCATCTTTCATTCCCCCTTTGGCACAGGATGCGCCCGGTCGGAGCCCTGCGCCAGCCCCCTTTGACGGGTCGTCGCTTTCTTTTAACGCAGATCTCAAGCTTTCGGTTCCATTGGGGCTGGAACCAAACCGTGATTTTGGGGTTAAATAGGTAAGACTTCCCCGATGGATGCAGCAGGGACGAAAAAAGAATGTCGGTTTCTCAGGCGATTTCCTCGCATATTCCCTATTTGCGGCGGTTTGCCCGCGCGCTTTCGGGGAGCCAAGCGAGCGGAGATGCCTCTGTACTGGCAACACTCGAGGCTATTGTTACTGATCCGTCGGGCTTTCAATCGGGCCATGATATTCGCACCGCACTCTATCGTGCTTTTCTGAAAGTCTGGGCCTTAACACCCAATCCCAATCCGCAAGATGGTTCATCCGCGCCCGATGAAGCAGGCGCACGCCGCAGTCTCGATGCCATTTCCTTGCGCCCCCGCATTGCCTTCTTACTGTCCTCCCTCGAAGGGTTTGAAACAGCAGAAGTCGCCAAGGCTTTGGATTGCACCCCGAGCGAAGCCTCAAGGCTCATTGATGTCGCCAGCAAAGAAATTGCTGATCAAATCCGCACTGATGTTCTCATCATTGAAGATGAGCCTTTCATCGCGCTGGATTTGCAAACATTGGTGGAAGAACTCGGCCATCATGTCATTGGCATTGCGCGCACGCACCGCGAAGCCGTGAAAACCATCGAGAGCCACAAGCCCGGCCTCATTCTGGCAGATATTCAATTGGCCGATGGCTCATCAGGCCTTGAAGCGGTCAATCAGATCCTCGGCAATATGGAAGTGCCGGTGATTTTCATCACCGCCTATCCCGAACGCTTCCTCACCGGCCAGCCGCCCGAGCCCGCTTTTCTCATCACCAAGCCGTTCGGCGTGGATTCACTCAAGGCGGTGATTTCACAAGCGCTCTTTTTCGACCGCCGCTCGAAACGTGCCGCACCAGATTCGGCCCTTTAAGCCCCCCATCGAGATAGGGCGCTGAAAATAGGATTTTTTTCATTTTTCGGCATTTGAGGCCAAAAAATGCTTTCAGGCCCGGTCCATAGCCGCATTTTGAGCAAAAAGGCGTGGCAAAGTTAAAAAAGTCGCAGTGAAGTTGGAACCAAAGCTTCTCCTGCGCATTTCCCCCATGTCATCTTGACCGCAACGAGGCGAGGCAAATCATGGAAGAGAGAAAGAAATCCCTTCGCGGCTTTGCTGCGATGAGCCCCGAGCGCCAGCGCGAAATCGCCCGCAAGGGTGGCGAGAGCGTTCCCCATGAGAAGCGTAGCTTCTCGCAAAATCCGAATCTCGCGGCTGAAGCAGGCCGCAAGGGCGGGCAGAATGTAAATCCTGCTAAGCGGTCCTTCTCGCAAAATCACGAACTGGCCTCTGCGGCTGGTCGCAAAGGCGGGCACGCCTCACATGGTGGTGCCAAAAAAGCCGACGGCATGGCGTCTGAATAAGACGCAAAAATTATTCTTTGAAAAAGCGTCGCTTCATGCGGCGCTTTTTTATTTGTGAGAGCTTATGCGCTTGTATTACGCGCTGGCAAAATCTCACCGCCCAAAGCTGCACCAATCAAAATCAAACAGGGCCCGGATATTTGGGCCTGCGCCAATTGATTTGGCAATTGTGCCAGAGGTGCTGCCATGCGTCGCTCATCGGGCCACGTCGCACGCTCCACAGCAATAGCAGGCGTCGCTGGATCCAAGCCTTCCTTAAGCAGGCGCTCAACCAAAAGCGGCAAGGTTTTCACGCCCATATAAACAACCGTCGTTGCGCGCGGATCTGTCAAAGCAGAAAGCGCGAGATCATCTGGCAATTGTCCATTGCGCCCATGCGCTGTGATAAATTGCAGACGGCGCGCGACATCGCGCTCTGTCAGTGACAGGCCCAATGAGGCTGCTGCCCCTGAGGCCGACGTCACGCCGGGAATAATCTCAATCGGCAGGCCTGCGGCCACAACACCGGCAATTTCTTCGCCTGCGCGACCAAAAATCATCGGATCGCCGCCTTTTAAACGCACAACGCGCTTGCCCTCGCGCGCCAGTGACACAAGCATGGCGGTAATATCTTCTTGCGTGCAGGACGGCTTATATCCGCGTTTTCCAACCGCTATGCGTGTGGCCTCACGCCGCGCCGCATTGACCGTGCGCGGCGAGACAAGATCATCATAGAGAACGACATCGGCAGATTGCAAAGCGCGGACGGCTTTGATGGTGAGCAGATCGGGATCACCCGGCCCTGCGCCAACCAAAACAACAGAGCCGCGCGGCAGATCAGCCTGCCCGCTTGCAATCTCTTGCAACAGATGATCGAGATCTTGAGAGCGCGGCTGCTCATCTGCTTTGGCAAAAGCCAGCGCCGTAAAACGCTCCCAAAAAGCACGCCGCGTGCGGAAATCAAATTTTTTGGCAAGGACCGCTGGTCGCCATTGTTTCGCCGCCTGCGCCCAAAGACGCAAACCCTGCGGCAAAATCGCTTCAATGCGCGCGCGAATCTCTTGGCCAAAAACAGGTGCTGCACCATCCGTTGAAATGCCAATCACCACGGGCGAGCGTTCAACAATGGAACCAAATTGAAAATCACAAAAAGCGGGACGGTCCACCAC
>CAWUNF010000130.1:0-5102 GCA_963923195.1 uncultured Hyphomicrobiales bacterium
GGGCGCACACCGCGCCCATTGTAGCGCATAGCAAGGCGCGCACCGATTTGCGCGCCCGCAATATTGGCCGCGGCCATGACCATTGCAATCAGCCACAAGACATGGCCGCCGATGACCATTGCAATGACGCTGGCTGCATTGGTGCAAAAGTTGAGAAGCTTTGTATTGCCAATAGCGCGCACAAGACCAAGGCCGCCCATGACAACCAGCACGGTCGTAAAGAAAGAGCCCGTGCCGGGACCAAAAAAGCCATCATAAAAACCAATGACGCTGGCAATCAAAGTCAAACCGATTTGACCGCATCTTGGCTGTCGATCGGCATCCTGCATTTTGGGTGCGAGCAAAAAGTAAATGCCAATGATGAGCAGCAAGATCGGCACAAGCCCGCTCAAGAAAGATGAGTCGATCACCTGCACCAAAACCGTGCCAGCGCCCGAACCGATAAAGGCACCCGCCGCCGGAATCCCAAATGTTTTGAGATCAACATGGCCTTTGCGCCAAAAAGCGATGAAAGCGCCGCCCGTGCCAAAAGCGCTTTGCACCTTATTGGTCGCCAAAGCCTGAACCGGGGGAATGCCTGCGGTGAGCAGAGCGGGCACGGTCAAAAGGCCGCCGCCGCCCGCAATCGAATCGATCAGCCCCGCCAGAAAAGCGGTGGCTGCCAAAAAGCTCATGGTTTCGAGAGTAAATTGCATTGAAAGGGAGCCTTAACGGGTTGCGCCTCCCCTTTCAATGGCGAAGCCTCTGCCTTATTTTCTCAAACAAAGGTTTTGAGGATTTCACAATGGCAAAAATCATCGGCGGCATTGGCACGTCACATGTGCCGACCATTGGCGTAGCCTATGACAAAGGCAAGCAAGAGGATCCCGCTTGGGCGCCTCTCTTCAAAGGCTATCAGCCGGTCGCTGATTGGCTAGCTGCGAAAAAACCCGATGCTCTGGTCTTTCTTTATAATGACCATGCGACAACTTTCTTCTTCGATCTTTATCCAACTTTCGCGCTTGGCATTGGTGAGCGTTTTGAAATTGCCGATGAAGGTGCAGGTAAACGCCCGCTCCCGCCTATGCGCGGCAATGTTGATCTTTCCATTCACATTGCCGAATCCTTGGTGAATGACGAATTCGACATCACCACATTCCAAGATCGCCCGATTGATCATGGCTGCGCGTCACCCCTGCCCCTGCTCTGGCCCCACCAACCCGATTGGCCAGGTGCGATTGTGCCCATTGCGATCAATGTGCTGCAATTTCCCATTCCGACCGCCAAGCGTTGCTACAAACTCGGCCAAGCTTTGCGCCGCGCCATTGAATCCTATCCGCAAGATTTAAAAGTCGTGGTGGTTGGCACTGGCGGCCTCTCGCATCAAGTTCATGGCGAGCGCGCGGGCTTTAACAATGAAGATTGGGATATGGAATTTTTGGATCTCTTTGTGAAGAATCCAGAGGAGCTGACCAAATTACGCCATGCCGATTATATCAAACGCGGTGGCGCGGAAAGCGTTGAGCAAATCATGTGGCTTGCGATGCGCGGTGCGCTGGAAGGCGAAATCCGCGAATTGCATCGCAATTATTATCTCGCCACGACGACTGCCATGACGGTCACGCTTTATGAACCGGCTTGAAGGGGAGACAAGATAATGAACCCGCAACTCGCCGGATTGGAAGGTCTCGAAGGCACTTATGTCTTTGACCTGCGCACCAGCCATCGCGCCATGAAGCTCAATCGTTTCTTATGGAAAATGATTGGCGCCGATGCACGCCATGCCTTCAACACAGACCCTGAAAAAGCCATGACCGATGCAGGCCTGACAGAGACGGAGAAAGATCTCGTGCGCCGCCAAGATTGGATTGGCCTTATTCGCGCAGGCGCCAGTTTCTTTGTGCTGGAGAAATTTGCGCGCGTGGCACAGCGCACCAATCTCGAAGTCTATGCCATGATGCGGGGCGAGACTTTTGATGAATTTATGGCCACCCGCCGCGTGCCTGAGTGCCGCTGATGGCTGAGAAAGAAACACTCTATCTGCTCTGCGGCCTGCTCTGCGATGCTTATACTTTTGCAAAGCAGAAGGCGGCTCTGTCGGATCGCTATCATGTGCGCGTGGTCGATTTCTTCGGCCTCGATTCAATGGACAGCATGGCGCGCAAAGTCTTGGATGAAGCGCCGCCAAAATTCTCCGTCTGCGGTTTTTCAATGGGCGGGCGTGTGGCGATGAAAATCATGGAGCTTGCACCTGAGCGCGTTGTGCGTTTGTGCTTGCTGGATACAGGCGTCGGTCCGGCCGTTGAAGGCGAGGCCGACAAGCGCATGGCGCTGGTTGAACTTGCGCGCGAGAAAGGCAATGCCGCGCTGATCGACACATGGTTGCCACCCATGCTCCATCCCAATCGCCAGAAAGATCCAGCCTTTATCGGCCCTTTGGGCGACATGATCTGCCGCGCGACACCCGATATTTTTGCCCGCCAGCAAAAGGCTTTGCTCACACGCTCCGATGCGCGCCCGCTTTTGCCCAAAATCACCATTCCGACTTATGTCGTGGTTGGTCGGCAAGATGCTTGGAGTACGGTTGAGCAACATGAGGCTTTTGCACGCGAGATTCCCGGCGCCAAACTCATTGTGATTGAGGACAGCGGCCATTTCGTGCCTCTCGAACAGGCCGAGGCTCTCTCCAATGTCCTCGATGAAATGATGCGAGAGCCTCTGGGCTAAAAGGACAAGGTTTTTTGAATTGCTTTTCATTGCCCATCCGGCCATGCAGGAAGGAGATGAAAAAGACAGGGGCGCGAGTTTATTGATGCCAAAACGATCTGCGCCATTTTTCACGCTGGCAATTGCTCTGATAACGGCCCTTGCGGCCACGCTTGCAAGCTCCTCGACGGAAGCGCGCGATCTCTATCGCTGGGTGCAATATGGCCCCAATGGTCTTGAAGCACGTGCCGTGACGGATGCCCCATCATGTCCCACAGTCACCATCGATGGCCATGCTGCAACCATGCGACAACGTTCCGCACCGGGCGAACATTATCCCGTGCGTGGCTGCGCAACGCCCATTCCTGCTACGGCGAAGCTTGTCACAATGAATGGCATCCCTTTGCCTTTGCCCAAGCCACGCGCAGAGCGCATTCTGATTATGGGCGATACGGGTTGTCGCTTGAAAGGCGCTGATCGCGCGCAAGCTTGTCACGATATGCGCGAATGGCCTTTCCGCTTAGGCGCAGCCATGAGTGCAGATTTCAAACCTGATCTCGTCATTCATGTTGGCGATATGCATTATCGCGAAACCCCCTGCCCTGAAAATAATCTGGGCTGTGCCGGCTCGCCCTATGGCGACACGTGGCAAGTTTGGAAGGAAGATTTCTTTGATCCGGGTCAGTCGCTCCTCAGCGCCGCACCTTGGGTGATGGTGCGCGGCAATCATGAAGAATGTGGGCGCGGTGGCATTGGTTGGGCGCGCACGCTTGATCCCTACCCCTATGATCAAAAGAGCGGGCGTGATGGATGTCTTGGTCCACAACAACCTTACAAAGTTGATCTCGGCGGCCTCACACTCTTGGTGATGGATGTGTCAACAGCGGATGAGCCGCGTGTGAATGAACAGCAAGTGGCTTTCTTCCGTCCGCAATTTGAAAGCGCCAAACATATTCAAGGCCCGGTCTGGTTTGCTTTTCATCGTCCCATTTGGGCGATTGAATATTTCGTCAAAGGCCAGCCAGCAGGCGACAATAAAACGCTAGCGGCAGCCGCGCGTGGGGCGCTCACGCCCAATGTGCAGGCCATTCTATCTGGCCATCATCATGTGTTTGAAGTTTTGAAATATAAAAATGATCTGCCCCTGCAGATCATTTCAGGTCATGGCGGCAATGAATTGTCGCTGGATGTGCCCGCTCCCATTGGCCAAGTGGTCAATGATGAGACAATTGTCGCGGGCCTCGCACGACCCGGTATTTTTGGCTTTGCCATGATTGAACGCGAGAAAGGCGACACCAGCGCGACCAAATGGATGCTGACAGGTTATGATCGTCGTGGGCAACCGATTGGCACGTGCAAGCTTGATGGGCGTAATCTCACCTGCCCTTAATCTATGTCTAGCGTTTCGCCGAAAAAGCTTTCACGGCTTCGAGCGATTTTTGCACATGCGGGGCCGCCTCTCCCGATTTCACGCGCGATAAAATGCTGCCATCAGGGGCCACAACAAAGGACACGCGATCGGCAAAAGGCAAGATCGCGCCCATGCCACCAAAGGTGACGTTATAGGCTTTGATAACACTCATGTCCGGATCAGCCGCGACGGGAAAGCGGTCGCGACATTCGGACGATGAAAATTCGCGCTGCGTTTCAATCTTATCAGCAGAAATGCCGATCACGCTCGCGCCGTGCTTTTCAAATTCATCCATCGCTTCGGCAAAGAGATGAGCTTCTTCCGTACAAACGCTCGTGAAAGATTTGGGATAGAAGAAAATCACCACCGGGCCTTTCTTCAACGCCTGCGCGAGCGAGAAAGACATATCCTTGCCACCAAGGGCGGCTTGTAAGGTGAAGTCTGGTGCGCGCGTCATTTGGGCAAGCGCAGGCTGGCCAAAGATAAGCCCCAAAAGCGCATGGCCCGCGACAGCTAGAAGATTCACAATCGACTTGCGTGCGGATGACATCAGCCCTCTCCCATCCAAAAAACCGCTCGCCAAGAATACGCGCACCTGTCTCTCTTGGACCGCTCTCGTAAGGGCATTCAAAGAGATCTGTGGATGACAGCGCAACCTGCGCCACATCATGGCCGCAATTTCGCGGTGACGTCACATAGTAAAGAAAGAGTTAAGTCCAGTGTGATTCGCGTTCCCTAGCAGACGGAGATTCGCCATGACTTACGCATCGGTCGACCTCATTCCGCGCGAAGATGACCTCGCGGTCCTGACCGACGAGATTTTCTCAGAAATTGGCTCTCGTGAGCGGCTGGCCGATAAACAGGCCCGCGCCGCCGCCATTGCCCGGGTCGAGAGACTCCTTGCCCGCACCATCATCCGCCCGGCAGAACCCGCCAAGGCTCTGACGGCTGAGGATATTGCCGCTGATATCGACTTCGGCCGGCAAGACGCCGAATATGCCTTTGG
>CAWUNF010000131.1:0-5096 GCA_963923195.1 uncultured Hyphomicrobiales bacterium
CGCGAGGGGCCTTGGGATATTTTATTTCCCGATCTGTGCATCACACAAATGGGCGTCATGGCTGATCTTTTGGCTTTGCGCCGCAAGCTGATGCAAGAGGGGGGTATGCGCCTTCTCAATCCAATGCGTTGGGCCTTTGCCTCGAGCACATCTTATATTTTGCACCCGCGCGCCATTCCCAAAATTCTCTCAGCAGAACCTAAAGAATGGAATGTGCCTTATGATCTTCTCTTGCGGCATTTGGTGCAGGAAGGGCGCTTGCGCGCCCGCTGCATTTTTCCCTTCGCTCTTTCTCTCGAAGAAAATTCTAATGCTTCGACCATTTCATCAGATGCTGAATTACGAACCGTCTATATTTGGTATTTGTTTCGGCGGATGATTTGGCGCGATGGTCATTTTGCGCATCATATAGCTGAAACGGAAAGCCTTGCGCAGGGTTTGAGCGCCGAGACCTTGGCCTATGCAAGGCTCTGGGCGGCAATGGCGGATCCAAGTTTCGTGCCGAAATGAAAATCCTTGTGAGAAGCCCCGCCTGACTTTGACCACTGGTCAGGCGCTCGTTAGCATCATTCATATTTCATTTTTCACTTTTGCGATTCGATTGTCATGAAATGCTTTTTTCTATCCGCCGATGGCGATCCTCTCCTTTGGGCGCAAACACAGGAAACATTCCTGAGCCATGCGCCAGCCCATTGGGAAATCGACTTTTTTCATCTCGATCCGCAGAAGGATTTGGTTCGTAGCTGGCGCGATTTCATCCTTGCCCAACAGGCTTTGGGCAAGCCTTTCATGGTGGTGAGTGCGGGCGTGCGCTTTGGCCCGCATACATGTGCGACCATCGACAATAGTGTTGCCCATCTTGAAAAGGGCGGTGGCTTTGATCTGCTTTTGACCGATTTGCGGCTTTTACAGGCAGGCGCAATGGCTGATCTTTTTGTTCTGCGGCGACAATTGGCCGAGCATGGCCGCACGCGTCTGATAGATCCGCGACCGCTTGGCTTTGAAGCGCCGGGGGGCTGCATTATTCATCCGCGCGCTTGCGTCCATGTGGCGGCCATTGATAGCGCATCTTCCTTGGCTGAGCTCTTGGACGGCGCTTTGTGCCAGCCCGTGCGTGAGGGTGGCCTCATGGCGCGTTTCATCTTCCCCTTCGCGACCACAGTGTCGAGCGGTGATGATGGTCACGTTCCGGCAGAGCCTGAGGCGCGGGGCGCGATCATTGGCGATATTTATCGCCGCATGGTTTGGCGTGATGGCGGCTGCGAGCCAGAATTGGCGCCCTTGGCGCAAATCTCAAAAGGCCTCAGCACAGAGGCCAAGGCTTTTGCCATTCTCTGGGCGGCGATGGCGGATTAAGAGGCGCGTAAGCGTGTGCGGGGCTTTTGCCCGGCAAGCGCCATTTCTCGGGCGAAGGCAAATTCTTCTGGCGTGAGGCGCGCATTGGCGGCCAAGCCATTATCCACGCGCACCTGGCGTGCTTCGGCCCGCAATTTGGCGATCTCTTCTGCATATTGCTCCACGAGGGCGCGCAATTGGCGCACTTCCATCGCAAGATCGTCGTCGCTCACCGCTGAAACATCCTTCACATCTGTCGGGTCGATTCTCGAATCGAATCGACGAAGCAAGTCTACCACATTCACAGAGGCTCTCGAGGTGCTTGAGGGACAGGGCGAAATCCCGGCTTTCATTGGGCTTGCCCGCTATCCATGCTAGAGAGGTTTTTAAAGAAAAACGCTCCAAGACAGATATGGAGGCCAAAATGGCGAAAGAACAGATCAGCCCCGAAGTGCTCGCGCTTTTGCGCATCAATGGGCTCATCATGGATGGGCTCATCAAATCAGGCGCGGTCGAAGCCTCTTGGTTTGTCGATAATCTCGACCGCCTGTCGCGCGAAGAGCAGCACGGGCTGACCCGCGCCATTATCACGGGCATGGCCGATGCTTATCGCAAGGCCCATGCGGTTGCGGGTGATAAATCTGTTAGCTGAGTTTGAGCTGCGGCATGACCTTTTGCGCAAATTCTTCCAAACCGTCATGCATCGGCCAGAAGTGCAGCATGAACAGGCTAATGCCCATGTCTTCATAGAGCTTCATGCGCGCGGCAATGGTTTTTGGCGTGCCAATCAGATTGGCGCCCACACCTGATGTACCAACTGGCGCCTTGCTCGCCTCGCGCACATGCTCCTGTGCTTTGGCTTGGGCTTCTTCTTCTGTCTCGCCGATGATGACGACGGCATTAATGCCATAATTCATCTTGCGGCCGTAAGATTTCACGCGCTCTTCCATCAGCGCCATTTCAGAAGAAATGCGCTTCAAACTCGCCTCATAATTGGCGTGGTCTTTGTCATAATTGACAAACCATGTGTCACATTCTTGCGCGACAACATTCATGCCATCTTCAGCTCGGCTCGCGGCAAAGAAGGGTGGATGGGGTGTTGCAACAGAGCGCGTCGGCATTTTGCCGTCTTGGATTTTGTAAAATTCGCCATCAAGGGTGAATTGATCTTGCGTCCAAAGACCCTTCATCATGCGGATGAATTCATGCATCTGCTGATATCGGCCATCATCTGATTCAATCCAGCGGCCATACATATTATGCTCGGCTGGGCGCGTGCCATTGACAATATTGACGCAAAAACGCCCGCCCGAAATGCGGTCAATCGTAGCCCCCATTTTGGCGGCAATGCGCGGATCAAAAATGCCCGGATGAATAGCCGCCATCAGCCGCATTTTTTTCACAACAGGGGCGAGAGCGGCAGCAAAAATCCACGAATCCAAATCAGGCCCAAACCAACGCTGCGCAATGAGCGTGATGTCAAAGCCCAATTCTTCAGCGCGGTTGAGCACTTTCACGGCATAATCGAAACTCTGGTCTGGCCCTCCGCCATGTTGCGTTAGCGCATCCAACATGGGCTTGGTGAGCGGATCGGGGCGAATGGTCTGCGGCGCAGGACACCAGATGCCGAGTTTCATTTCTTTTTTCCTCTTGCCCGTCCGGGTTAGTTTTTGGCCGCGCCATACATAATGTCGCGCAGCTTGTTCTTTTGGGCCTGATCAAAGGCGACGAGCTGTTTCACCACGCCCAGAGCCTGTTCAGCATTGAGCGGCGTCAATTCCAAATTGAGTTTGGTGGCTTCAGCGACAAATTCCGGGTCGCGTGCTGTATCCATAAAAGCCTTTTGCAAAGCTTTGGCGCGATCATCTGGAATGCCGGGAGGGGCCGCATAGGGGCGGGCGATCAAATAGGGGATTTCCGCCAATTCAATCATTTTGGTCGCATCCGCATTTTTGGAGAGTTCGAGTGCGGTTGGCACATTCGGCAATTCGGGATGGCGTGTCTTGCGGGCAAATTGCATCAAGACTTGCATTTTGCCATTGGCCTGCGTCCAGGCCGGGCGGGCGACCTTGGTCGAGACATAATTGACGAATTGTCCGTCAAGCTCGCCATTCTCAACCGCCAGACCGATCGTGTTGGAATCTTGATAGCCGGGCACAACGCGAATGTTGAGGCCGAGCACATCTTTCAAAAGAACGGTAATGTCATGATCGGTCGCGCCTGCGCTGGTCACGCCAACTGTAATTTGCGGGCCACCGGCTTTGCGCAAATCTTCGATGGATTTAATGTCATCGCGTTTGCGCACGAAGAGATTAAATGCGTCTTCGGTTGAATCTGACAAAGTGCCAAGCCATGTCAATTTGAGCGGATCAAATTGCACATTGGGATTGCCGCCAATAATGGCGATGAGCGGCATATTGCGGTCGAAGGCGGCAATATAAGTGCCATCCTTGGGCGCTTGCACAGCGAGATAATTGGTGGCGCGCAATGAGGCTGCGCCCGGCATATTCTGCACCACGACACCGGGCTTGCCCGGCATGTGATTGCCATACCAGCGTGCAAGCAGACGTGCGAAAATATCGTAACCGCCACCGGGGCCATAGCCGACAACCAGATTAATGCTCTTGCCGCGATAAAAATCAGCCGTGTCTGCTTTGGCAGGCGCGAAAGCAAGAACAGATGCCGATAGAGCAAGAGCGAGGCGCGCAAGCTTCATGGGGTCCTCCCGATTGCGGCTTGTTCAGCGCCGCTTTTCATAGGTCCAAAGTGCCAAAAAGGGGGGCCGCTTGGCAAGGGCAGGCCATGCCCAAAAGCCCCCTTTTCTTCTTTGTTTTCTCGTCTCACAAGCACAAGTGAGAATTAGGGGCCAGAACAGATCACATTGAGAAGCGCTTGATTGCCGCCATCAACCGCTTTCATGGCGCGGTGCAAAGCATGCGGCATTTCGGCCGGATCACTGACGCGCTCGCCATAGCCGCCCGCCGTCTCGACGGCTTTTTCAAAGCCCAATTCGAGATCAAAATAGGTGAGCGGTTCGCGGTTGGATTTGGCGGCATAGCCACCGGGATAGACTTCGCGCGTGTTGCGCTTCACCGCGCCCCACATTTGATTGTTAAAGACGATGGTGAGGATCGGCAATTTTTCAGCCGCCGCCACATAATGGGCTGGCACAGGATTGCCAAACATATAAGCGCCATCACCGACCGTGCAAATGACACGGCGCTTAGGCAGGGCAATTTGCATTCCCAAAGCTGTGCCAAGGCCCCAACCAAGGCCACCTGCTGCACCAGCCGAGAAGAAGGTTGCCGGTTCCGTGAGCGTCAAATGTTCCCAAGTGAGCGGGCTTTCTTTCACCAAAATCGTATCCGGTGTTTTCACTTCATTGATGCAATGGGTAATCCAGGCTGGATGCAGTGGCGTTTGCGTGCGCCCTTTTTCAAGAATCTCCTGCCAACGCGCGCGCTGATTGGCGCGCGTCTCGGCCAGACGCTTGCGACGCGCTTCAATTTTGTCACGATGTTTTGGTGCACGCTGTTTCAAAGCTTCCGCCAACATGGGCAGAGTGGCACTCAACACGCCAGAAATCCCAAGGTCACTTGGGAATGAGCGCATGGGATAGGCTGAATAAAGCGGGTCTACCGCAATATGAATAATTTTTGCATCCGGCAAGGGTGCCTTTTTGGATGGGATCCACGGCACGTCACATTCCAGCACAATCACGCAATCACTTTTTTCAAGGAAAGCATCTGGATTATAGCCCA
>CAWUNF010000132.1:0-5094 GCA_963923195.1 uncultured Hyphomicrobiales bacterium
GGACGAGCGCCGCCGGGCTCCGGCCCGGCCGAGGCCAAGCCTCAAAACACATCATCCATGACGGGGATGGGCGGAATATAGGTCCGGGCAGGGGGAAAGGCAATCGCCTTGCCGCGCCCCCTTTGGCCAAAATGCCCCCTTCAGAGGGTCAAAACGAGCTTTCCGACATGGGTCGAGGCTTCCATATGGGCATGGGCCTTGGCCGCCTGCTCGAGCCGATAGGTGGCATCAATGACCGGCTTGAAGGCCCCCTTAGAGAGGAGTGGCCAGACCTTCTCCTCAAGCTCACGGGCAATGATCGCCTTTTGCTCGGGCGTGCGCGGACGCAAGGTTGAGCCCGTATGGGTCAGGCGCTTGGCGCTGATCGCGCGCATGTCGAGCTTGTCGATTTTATAGCCCTGCATGAAAGCAATTTGGACGATGCGGCCTTCGACCGCCGCGGCCTCATAATTGCGCTGCACATAGGGGCCGCCCACCATATCGAGAATGACATCAGCGCCTTTGCCTTGGGTGATTTTTTTCACCTCTTCGACGAAATCTTGGGTCTTGTAATTGATCGCATGATCGGCGCCGAGTTTGACGCAAGCTGCACATTTTTCATCTGTGCCTGCCGTCACAAGGACGCGCGCGCCAAAAGCTTTGGCGAGCATAATGGCTGTTGTGCCAATGCCCGATGAGCCACCATGAACAAGCAAAGTTTCACCCTTGGTGAGATGGCCGCGTTGAAACACATTCGTCCAAACGGTGAAGAAAGTTTCGGGCAGGGCCGCGGCTTCAATGAAAGAAAAGCCCTGCGGCACAGGCAAAGCATTGCTTTCATGCGCCAAGCAGAAAGAGGCATAGCCGCCACCTGGCACAAGCGCGCAGACGTCATCGCCCGCTTTCCAGCGTGTCACTTTTTGCCCGCAGGCGACAATCGTTCCAGAGACTTCAAGGCCCGGCACATCTTGGGGCGCACCGGGCGGTGGTGGATATTTGCCTTGGCGTTGTGAGACGTCGGGGCGGTTCACACCTGCTGCTTTGACCGCAATCAGAATCTCATGATCGCCCGGCATGTCGATGGGCCGCTCTTGCGGTTTCATCACTTCAGGCGCACCAAATTCGGTGATCACAATGGCGGTCATATGTTGCGGCAGCATGAAATGGCTCCGGTGAGTTTCAGCTCTTTTTCTATCACACAAGTGCAGCCTATAATCAGTCGGCTTGCAGCAGAGGGAGAGGCTTATGGCCCGCGATGATGAGGATCCGTTTGGCGCCCCACGCCCGAAGAAAGTCGCCACTCATGAGATCGGCCAAGTGCTCGATGCGCTCTCCCTGCATGAATTGGATGAGCGTATCGCCCTGTTGAAAGCAGAGATCGAGCGGCTGGAAGGGGCGAGATCTGCGAAAGAGGCATCGAAACGGGCGGCGGATGCTTTTTTCAAAGCTTGATCTTCCCTAAGGGTATGGGAATAAAGGCTTTCTACATTTGCGGGGTTAACCTTAATCCAAGCTTACTCTGCGCGCCTCCGGCTTTTTCACGTAATCTCGTGGAGCTGGAGAATTCTCATGCAAAGCAAAGCCACGACTGCCGCCCGCAATACGGTTTCCTTCGCCCATCATCTGGCCTCCTCTGAGGCCTTCAAAACCTTGTTTCGCGAGGGGATGATGCTGGTTGAGGAGGCGGCTGCTTATTTGGATGGCCCCGGCCGCCAAGAATCGCGCGTTCTGCCCCGCCATGATGCTCTGGCCTATGCCTCGGAGAGCATGCGGCTCACCACCCGCCTGATGCAGATGGCCTCTTGGCTCCTGCTTCAGCGCGCTGTGAATGAAGGCGAGCTAACACCCTTTCAGGCGCGCGCCGATAAGCATCGGGTCAATCTCTCCCGCCAAGGGCTTGCGACGCCGCCAGAGGCGTTCTCGCGCCTTCCAGACCGATTGCAAGAGCTGGCACTGGCCTCGCATCGTCTGCAGGGCCGCATCATCCATCTCGATAGCCAGCTTTATGGCGAAGGGCAGAAACTCGCTCCCTCGCCAATTCAGAGACAATTGGCGAGCCTTCAGGAAGCTTTCGGGGCGGCCCGCGCCTGAGGCTATTAGGGCCTGTTTATCGCCAAGGGCTACAGCTTGTGATCTGGCAGCGGAAGCGCGAGCGGGTGCCGCATTCCCACAGAGCCCGATCCATCGCCTCCCAGCGATTGCTGTAATTATAGCTGTAGCCATAGGACGTTCCCGAGCCCCGCGCCATGCAGCCCCAAGCGCGTGCCTCGTTGCTTCCCGTCCCTATGAAGCCAAGAATGAGCCCGAAAAGGGCGAGCCGATAGGTCATGAATGCCACCCTCGAAAAAACGCGGCGCTTAAAATGCTCTGCGCCGTGGTTTTGTTTTTATCATGAGAAAGGCCCCGAAACTATGGAGTTCCGGGGCCCGAATCTGATGATTTAGGAGGGGGTGGCCCTAAGCTTTACTTCTTGCCGAGCGAAATGCCGCCGAAGCGTGAATTGAACTTCGAGAGACGGCCGCCGCGGTCCATGAGCTGCTGAGAGCCGCCTGTCCAAGCCGGATGGGTCTTGGGGTCAATGTCGAGGTTCAGCGTGTCGCCGTCCTTGCCGTAGGTCGAACGGGTCATGTAATCCGTGCCGTCCGTCATGACGACCTTGATGAAATGGTAGTTGGGATGCGTATCGGCCTTCATCGTCTTGTCCTTAAGTCTGTCCTTGGGGGTCAGCGGGGACGCGCAAGGGCGTGGCCGCAGCCGCTAAAAAGTCGCTTCCCGATCTCGGGGTTGCGCCCCTATAACGCAGGCGGGGACCCGAGACAAGGTGTAAGGGTCGCTCTCGCCGTCGAGGGCGGGAAATAAGGACAAAGGGTCTGGGACAGATGGCTGAGCCGAAGGATCAGGGTAAACCGGCAACCTCATTGAAGGCATTGGTCCCACTTATCCCCTATGCGCGTCGCTATAAGGGCCGCATTCTGGCGGCGCTTGGCGCATTGACCACGGCCTCTGCCGCCACCCTCACCGTGCCCTTGGCCGTCAAAGGCATGATCGACCACGGCTTCTCCTCAGCCGATAGCGCGGGCGCCATCAATTTCTATTTTGCCGCTATGGTGGTTGTGGTCGCAGTTTTGGCGCTTGCCTCCGCCACACGCTATTTTTTGGTTATGACGATTGGTGAGCGGGTCGTGGCCGATTTGCGCGCTGATCTCTTCGCGCATCTGACGCGCCTTGATGCGCCTTTCTATGACAATGCGCGCACGGGCGAATTGGTCTCCCGTCTCACCGCTGACACGACGCAGATGAAAACGGCTTTCGGTGCATCAGCCTCCGTCGCTTTGCGTAATTTCTTCATGTTCATTGGCGCCATTGCCATGATGGTGATCACCAGCCCGAAACTCTCGGGCCTTGTGTTGATTGCCATTCCCATCATCGTTTTGCCACTCGTTGCCTCCGGCCGCTCCGTGCGCGCACGCTCGCGCGCGGCGCAAGATCGCCTAGCCGATGCAACAGCCTTTGCGGCTGAAAATTTGGGTGCCGTGCGCACGATGCAAGCCTTTGGGGCTGAACGCACGACGATTGGTCGTTTCACTGCAGCGGTGGAAGAGGCCTATATGGCGGCGCGCAATGCCACAGCAGCGCGGTCTATTTTGACAGCGGTTGCCATTTTCTTGGCTTTCGCCAGTGTCGTGGGTGTTTTGTGGCTTGGTGCGCAAGATGTGCTGGCTGGACGCATCACGGCGGGCCTGCTTTCGCAATTCGTTCTCTATGCGGTTTTTGGCGCAGGCGCTTTGGGCGAACTCTCGCAAGTCTGGAGCGAAATATCGGCGGCCGCTGGTGCGGCGGGGCGCATTGCAGAAATTCTCGCCGTGCAGCCAAAGATTGTGGCGCCTGCCAAGCCGCAAGCCTTGCCTGTGCCCCCGCGCGGCGAAGTGACGTTTAATGCCGTTTCTTTCGCTTATCCAACGCGCATGGATGCGCCTGCCATTCGCGATCTCTCCTTCCGCATTGCGCCGGGTGAAACGGTTGCCATTGTTGGCCCATCGGGCGCAGGCAAATCCACCGTCTTTCAATTGCTCATGCGCTTTTATGATCCAACCTTGGGTTCTGTGGCGGTGGATGGTGTGGATCTGCGCGATGTAGCGCCTGCTGATTTGCGCGCGCGCTTGGCGCTCGTGCCGCAAGACCCTGTGATCTTTGGTGCGAGCATTGCAGATAATATTCGCTATGGCTCGCCCGAAGCCTCGCTCGAGAAAGTCAAAGCTGCAGCAGAACGTGCGGCAGCGGCTGAATTTGTTGGGGCCTTGGATGAAGGCTATGAAGCGGCTGTGGGTGAGCGCGGTGTCACACTGTCTGGCGGCCAGCGCCAGCGCCTCGCCATTGCGCGCGCCATTTTGAAAGATGCGCCGATCCTTCTGCTCGATGAAGCAACGTCTGCGCTTGATGCAGAAAATGAGGTGCTCGTTCAAGCAGCACTCGAAAACATTATGAAAGATCGCACGACGCTTGTGATCGCGCATCGCTTGGCGACCGTGCTGAAAGCCGACCGCATTCTCGTGATGGATGAAGGCCGCATTGTTGAAGAAGGCACGCATAGCGAGCTGGTCGCCAAGAATGGCCTTTATGCGCGCCTTGCCCGTCTGCAATTCGATACGGCAGCGGCACAAGAAGAAGCGGCGGAGTGACGGCGCTTTACGCGCCATCATTGCGAGCGTGAGCGTAGCGTGGCGGGAAGAAATCCAGTGGCGGGCCTCAGCCCGCTTTTTTTATGTCTGGATTGCCGAGTCGCGCTTTGCGCTCCTCGCAATGACGGAGAGGTTTCACCTCTCCGTCAGCTTCAATTCAATGCGGCGGTTGCGGCGATAGGCGTCTTCATTTTCAGCCGTATCAATGGGCTGAAACTCGCCAAAGCCTGCAGCGACGAGATGCTGCGGTGATACGCCTTTGGAAATCAGAAATTGCACAACGGCAATGGCACGGGATGCGGAGAGTTCCCAATTGGTGCGCCCCACAATCGGGCGCTTATCGGTGTGGCCATCCACCCGCATGACCCAATTGATTTCGGGGGGAATCACGCGTTCCAAATCCGCAATGGCGGAAGCAACTTTTTCCAATTGCGCG
>CAWUNF010000133.1:0-5027 GCA_963923195.1 uncultured Hyphomicrobiales bacterium
GAAGGCAAAGTCGCGCGCGGTGTGGAATATGAACATCACGGTATGATCATCAAAGCGCGTGCTGCACGTGAAGTGATTGTCGCCGCTGGTACGTTCAAATCGCCTCACCTTCTCATGCTCTCAGGCATTGGGCCTGCCGCGCATCTGCGCGACAAGGGCATCAAGGTTGTTGAAGATCTCGCGGTTGGTAAAAATCTGCAGGATCATCTGGCGTGCCTGATCATGTGGAACCGCGTGAACAGCGTCTCACCTTTCCGCAATCACATGCGCTTCGACCGCATGGCGATTTCAATGTTGCAAGCCTATTTCTTTGGCACGGGTCCGGGCACGGTCGTGCCGGGCGGTTTGCATGCTTTCGTGAAAACAAATCCGTCACTCGATGTGCCAGATATTGAATTCATGTTCCGTGGTCTGCCGACACATGCGCATTTGTGGTTCCCAGGGCTTCGCCCGGCCTATCTTGATGGCTATGGCATTCGCCCAACATTGCTGCATCCAAAAAGCCGTGGCGAAATTTTGCTGGGTTCCGATGATCCCAATGAACCGATGAAGATCCATTATAATTTCTTCACCGATCCTGATGATCTGCCAACGCTGCGCAATGGCTTTAAGCGCGCACGTGAAGTGGGCTATGCTGAACCACTCGCCAAATTCCGTGGTGAAGAACGCACGCCCGGCGAGAAGGTCAAGACGGATGCTGAAATCGACGCTTATATCAAGCGTGCGGCAGTGACGGCGCACCATCCGGCGGGCACTTGTAAGATGGGCACGGATGAACAATCTGTTCTCGATCCGCAGTTGAAAGTGCGCGGCATTGACAATTTACGCGTGGTAGACGCATCCGCTATGCCAGATATGGTGGGGGCTCATATCAATGCCTGCGTCATTATGATGGCTGAGAAAGCCTCAGATATGATTTTGGGCAAAGCGCCGGTGCCCGCCCTTCAAAACGCATAAGGACAAAAGCACCATGATTGATCTTCATTATTGGCCCACACCCAATGGGCATAAGATCACGATCTTTCTGGAAGAAACGGGTCTCGCTTACAAAGTCTTCCCGGTGAATATCGGTAAGGGCGAACAATTCCGTCCAGAATTTTTGAAGATTGGTCCGAATAATCGCATGCCAGCAATTGTCGATCATCAGCCGGATGATGGTGGCGCGCCCGTGTCGGTTTTCGAGTCAGGCGCGATCTTGCTTTATCTCGCCGAGAAAACTGGCAAATTCATTTCATCTGATCTGCGCGCACGTGTGCGCACTTTGGAATGGCTCTTTTGGCAAATGGGTGGTCTTGGTCCAATGGCCGGACAGAACCACCATTTCACCCAATATGCGCCCGAAAAAGTGCCCTATGCGATCGACCGCTATGTGAAAGAGACCAATCGTCTCTATGGCGTGCTCGACCGCCAGCTCGCGCAACATGAATTTGTGGCCGGCGAATATTCCATTGCCGATATGGCCTGCTACCCCTGGGTCGTTCCCCATGACCGACAGGGCCAGAATCTCGACGATTTCCCGCATGTGAAACGCTGGTTTCAGGCTCTGGCAGCGCGCCCGGCCGTGATCCGGGCCTATGAAAAGGGCGAAGGCCTGCGCCAACAGGCGACCATGACGGATGAGGAGAAAAAGGTCCTCTTCGGTCAGACCGCCCAAAATACCAAGCGCTGAAAAGAAAATGCCCGCCTCACGAAGAGGCGGGCAAGTCAAGGGAGGAGTAGCCCTGGGGAGCGACGCCCCTCTGGGGGACGGGCGTCGCAGGCTATCCCGCAGAGATTTACGTAGAGAATTTTTTGCAGATCACCAGAGGCCGCCCTGCAAGTTCAAGAAAATGTGCATGAATTTGCGCAATTTTGGACCGGATTCCGCAGATTTACGCCCATTATGAGCGCGAAAAGCGCCTTTAGCCCAAGACGCAGCCTTCAAAACTTAGGAATTCATACCAAGCCCGGGGCCTCGATTCGACGGCGCCCATTTCCCATGCAAAGGGCTTTCCGAAGGCGCCGGAAGCATATAGATAATTATTCTCTTTTCCGCGTGAATTTGAGAAAAATACGCCATTCAACGTGAATTGTTTGTGGCTCGGCAATTGTTTAGTTCTCTTTCTGATCCGCAATCCGCACATGCGGTTTTGAAATGCGGTTGAGATGTACTGTGCCGGCCCGCAGGAGGCTTTATGTCTGTCGCCAAACGCCCGCCCCTGCCTGTCATTCTCCTCGCCAATGATCTGCTGGATGGCGAAGTGGTTTTCTGGACAGGCCAAGCCTGGTCGGACCGCCCGAGCGAGGCATTGATCGCCCGCGATGAAACAACCGCCATTCAGTTGGAAGCGGCCGCGGCCCAAGCACTCGCCCAGAACAAAGTCGTCGATGCCTATCTGGTCGATGTGGCGCTGGATGGCAAAGGCCATGCTGTCCCGCATCATTATCGCGAAAAGATCAAGACCGAAGGCCCAAGCGTGCGGCGTGATCTGGGCAAGCAAGCGGGGCAATCCAATCTTGCCAATCTTGGCAATCTCGCCAATCTCGCGCCGTCAGGACGTTAATCTATGTATCGTTATGATGAATTTGATGCCCGTTTTGTCCGCGAGCGTGTGGCGCAATTTCGTGATCAAGTCGCGCGACGTCTGAATGGCTCCTTGAGTGAGGATGAATTCCGACCATTGCGGTTGAAGAATGGCGTCTATTTGCAATTGCATGCCTATATGCTGCGCATTGCCATTCCCTATGGCACGCTGTCATCGCGCCAATTGCGCCAGCTCGCTTTGATTGGCGAGAAATATGATCGCGGCTATGGCCATTTCACCACGCGCACCAATATGCAATTTAACTGGCCGCGCCTGCGCGATGTGCCAGATATTCTCGACCTTCTCGCTGATGTTGAAATGCATTGCATCCAAACCTCGGGCAATTGCATTCGCAATGTGACGGCGGATCATTTTGCGGGCATTGCCGCGGATGAAATCGAAGATCCACGTCCGACGGCTGAACTCATCCGGCAATGGTCAAGTTTGCATCCTGAATTTGATTATCTGCCGCGCAAATTCAAAATCGCAGTGACGGGTTCGGCGCAAGATCGCGCTGTCACCAAAGCCCATGACATTGGTCTGCGCATTTTGCGCAATGCCAAGGGCGAGATTGGTTATGAAGTTATGGTGGGCGGTGGCCTTGGCCGCACGCCGATGATTGCCAAGACCATCCGCCATTTCCTGCCCAAGGCAGATTTGCTCACCTATCTCGAAGCGATTTTGCGTGTCTATAATCTCGAAGGACGACGCGACAATAAATATAAAGCGCGTGTGAAAATTCTCGTCCATGAAATTGGCGCTGAGACTTTTGCTTCGCTCGTCGAAGAAGAATTTGCCAAGCTTGACGGCCCATCCATTGCGGCAGATCCGGAAGAAGTGGCGCGCATCGCCGCTTATTTCGCGCCACCCCCTTACGAAAAGCTCCCCGCGCGCGCGCCCAAATTTGAAGCGGCCAAAGCTAAGAACCGTGGCTTTGCCACTTGGGCCTCGGTCAATCTCTTCCCGCATAAAGTGCCAGGCTATGCGGCGGCAACCATATCTCTCAAAAAGATTGGCGAAGCACCGGGCGATGTCACATCTGAACAAATGCGCGTGTTGGCTGATCTGGCTGAAAAATATTCTTTCGATGAATTGCGCATTACCCATGCGCAAAATGTGGTCCTGCCATATCTCAAACAGGATGATTTGTTTGACGTCTGGCAAGCCTTGGTTGCGGCAGACCTCGCCAGCGCCAATGTTGGATTGATCACGGATATGATCGCCTGCCCCGGCCTCGACTATTGCTCGCTGGCCACAGCGCGCTCTATTCCCATTGCGCAAGCGGTGGCGGAACGCTTTGCTGATCAACAGCGCCAAATCGATATTGGCGAGCTGAATATTAAAATATCAGGCTGCATCAATGCCTGCGGCCATCACCATGTTGGCCATATTGGTATTCTGGGCCTCGAAAAGAGCGGCAAGGAAAGTTATCAAATCACGCTGGGGGGCGATGCGACGCTGAATGCTGCGATTGGCGAGCGGCTAGGCCCGGGTCTTGATGCAGAAGATGTGCCTGATGCGATTGAAAGCATTGTCGCCGTTTATTTGAAACATCGCGCACCCAGCGAGCCCTTCATTGAGACTGTGCGCCGCATCGGGCTCGAACCTTTTAAAGCGATTGTGCAGGAGAAGCTCCATGCCCCTGCTTGATCGCAATGGCGCCAAAGACAATGCTTGGATTGTGTCAGAAGATGGCACCTCCGATGCAGAAAAAATTATTGTCTCTTTTGCCCATGTGAAAGAGGCACTTGCAGGCAATGGGCGGGGTCGACGCATTGGTGTTATCATCGCCAATACGGTGAAACTTGCCGAGCTTACGCCATATCTTTCAGAAATTGATCTTATTGCCATTCGCTTCCCCGCCTATGGTGATGGACGTGGCTTTTCCATTGCCAAGCAATTGCGCAATGCGGGCTATCAGGGAATTTTGCGTGCCTCTGGCCCCTTGATCGCCGATCAATTTGCTTATGCTTTGGCCTGCGGCTTTGATGAAATTGATTTGCCGGATGCACAAGCAGCCCGCCAACCCTTTGAACAATGGATCAAGGCGGCTTCATCCATCTCACAGACCTATCAGCGTGGTTTTGGCACACAAAATATTTTGGATGCACGCCGCGCGGCGCGTGCAACCGGAAAGTGATGTTTTATGGATTCGATTGATCGCAAAATCCTCACAGCACTTCAGGCCGACGCGACCATATCCATCGCGGAATTGGCGGATAAGGTTGGCCTGTCACAAACACCTTGCTGGAAGCGCATTCAGAGGCTCGAACAGCAAGGCGTGATTTTGGGGCGCGTGGCCCTCGTCTCGCCCGAAAAAATTGGGCTTGGCCTGACTGTCTTTGTCGAAGTCCAAATTCCCGATCATTCGGTGCATTGGCTCGATCGTTTTGCCCGCGCCATTACATCCATGCCGGAAGTGATCGAATTTTACCGCATGGCGGGCGATGTCGATTATTTGCT
>CAWUNF010000134.1:0-5000 GCA_963923195.1 uncultured Hyphomicrobiales bacterium
GGGTTACCAAACCCTCCATGACGGGCTCGCGAAGCCCCCCGAAAAAGTGCCTCTGAAGGCCGTGGACAAGTGCCCGCCCGCGACTCCCCCCAAACCGGGGCTCTGCTAGGGTCGCCCACCATGTCCCGCACCCTTGCCGATGCCCCCACAGCCGCCGAGCGCGACGCCACCCGCGTCACGCCCATGATGGCTCAATATATTGAGATCAAGACCGCCAATCCGGATTGCCTGCTGTTTTACCGGATGGGCGATTTTTACGAGCTCTTTTTCGAAGATGCGGAAATCGCCAGCCGCGCTTTGGGCATTGTGCTGACCAAACGCGGCAAGCATTTGGGCGAAGATATTGCCATGTGCGGCGTGCCGATTGACCGCGCCGATGATTATCTCCAGCGCCTCATTGGCCTTGGCCATCGCGTTGCCGTCTGCGAGCAGATGGAAGATCCGGCGGAAGCCAAAAAGCGTGGCGCCAAATCCGTGGTCAAGCGCGATGTCGTGCGCCTTGTCACGCCGGGCACGATTACGGAAGAGCGTTTGCTCGATCCTGGTCGCGCCAATTTATTGCTGGCGCTTGCGCGGCAAAAGAATTCGGACGAAAGCGCGCTTTATGGTTTGGCGGCGGTTGATATTTCAACCGGCGCTTTCACCGTGACGGAAGCCAGCGACACAGCACTTGCCGCAGAGATTGCGCGTTTTGAACCGCGCGAAATTGTTGTGCCAGCGGCTTTGGCTGATGCGCCCGAAATCAGGCGTCTTGCGGAAGAAACCGGGCTGCCGCTCAGTCCCGTGCCGCGCGAGAGCGGCGAGCAGGCAAGCGCCGAGCGGCGCATCTGCGATTATTATGGTGTGGCCACGCTCGATGGCTTTGGCGCTTTCTCACGGATGGAAGTTTCCGCTGCCGCTATTGCCATTGCTTATATTGAGCGCACACAAATTGGTGTGCGCCCGCCACTCGCGCGGCCTGAAAAAATGCAGCGTGGCGCCACGCTGGAAATTGATGCCGCTACGCGGGCCAATCTGGAATTGACCCGCACGATGGGCGGCCAACGCGATGGCTCGCTGCTGGCCTCCATTGATGTGAGTGTCACGGCGGCTGGTGGTCGCTTGATGGCGCAGCGTTTAGCGGCACCTCTCACTGATGTGGCGATGATCTCGCGTCGGCAAGAGGCGGTTGCCTTTTTTGTCGATCGTGCGCCTTTGCGCATGAACCTGCGCCAAAACTTGCGCGCAGCGCCTGATCTATCGCGCGCTCTATCGCGTCTGGCCATGCAGCGCGGTGGCCCGCGAGATCTGGCATGTTTGCGCGATGCTCTGGTGGCGGCGCGTGAAACAGCACGGATTTTATCTGCGCTTTCACCCTTGCCAGATGAATTGACGCAAGCGCTTGCCGCTTTGCAGCGCCTGCCCGATCATCTCGAAAACAAGCTTGGCACAGCGCTTTCTGATGATTTGCCGCTGAATAAACGCGACGGCGGCTTTGTGCGTGCGGGCTTTGAGCCGCAGCTTGATGAGATGCGCGGCCTTCGTGATGAAAGCCGCCGCGTCATTGCCTCCATGCAAATGCGCTATTGTGATTTGGCCGAGACGAAGCAACTCAAGGTCAAGCACAATAATTTCTTGGGCTATTTCATCGAAGTGCCGCAGGCCCAAGGTGAGAAGCTCCTCAAAGCGCCCTTCAATGAGACTTTCATCCATCGTCAGACAATGGCGGATGCGATGCGCTTCTCAACGACAGAATTGAATGAGATAGAAGCGAAGATCGCCTCAGCCGCAGATCGCGCGTTGGCGCTTGAACTTGCTATTTTCGATGATCTGGCTGGCGCGGCTCTGGCTGCAACAGAAGAACTGAAAGCCGCTTCCGATGCGCTTGCCATGATTGATGTGGCAGCAGCTCTCGCTGAAATCGCTGTCATGCGTGATTGGGTGCGCCCGACCATTGATCAATCTGTTGCCTTCCATATTGAAGGCGGTCGTCATCCGGTGGTGGAAGCAGCACTTCGTGCGCGCGGTCAGGCCTTTGTCGCCAATGATTGTGAGCTTGCTGATCAAACAGGCAAAGATGCGCGCATTGCTGTCATCACCGGCCCGAATATGGCGGGTAAATCGACTTATCTGCGCCAAAATGCGCTGATCGTCGTGCTCGCGCAAATGGGCGCTTATGTGCCAGCCCGTGTGGCGCGCATTGGCATTGTCGATCGTCTCTTCTCGCGTGTGGGTGCGGCGGATGATCTCGCGCGTGGCCGCTCGACCTTCATGGTCGAAATGGTTGAGACAGCCGCCATTCTCAATCAAGCAACGCCGCGCTCGCTGGTCATTCTTGATGAGATTGGGCGCGGCACAGCGACTTTCGATGGTCTCTCCATTGCTTGGGCGACGGTTGAACATTTGCATGAAGCCAATCAATCGCGCGCTTTATTCGCGACCCATTTCCATGAGCTGACCAAGCTTTCTGGTAAGCTCCATCGTCTCATCAATCTCACCGTGCGTGTGACGGAATGGAATGGCGACGTGGTCTTCCTGCATGAAGTGGTGCAGGGCGCGGCTGATCGCTCTTATGGCATTCAAGTCGCCAAACTTGCCGGGCTCCCAGCGGCGGTCGTGGCACGTGCCAGCACGCTTCTGGCCGAGCTTGAGGCGGGCGAGCGTGCGAGCCCCGTCGAGAAGATGATGGATGATTTGCCGCTTTTTGCGAGCGTGATGCAGGCCGCCGCCATGCCGGTCGCGAGCCTCGCTCAAGACGAGCTCCGGGCCGAGCTTGATGGGATCGATCCAGACAATTTAAGCCCGCGGGAGGCGCTGGATGCCCTCTATGCCCTCAAAAAGCGTCGCGCTTTAGAAACCTGATCGTAACCTTGCGTCGGCCACAAAGGGTCACGCGGCCTGATTGTCAGGGGGCGGGGAGGGTTTGCGCCTCAAATGGGCGCCGCCGCCTCGCTTTTGACGTCTTCAGCCCTATCTTAGTTTTCGGCCGGACCTAACCGGCGTCGTCAATAGAGGCTCATTATGTTCCCTAAGCCCTCACACCAGTTGGCCCAAAATACTTATGCCTTTGAAACGGTGCCGCTGGTGAAGCCCACAGGCTTCCGCGAATATGATGCGCGCTGGCTCTTTGGCAAAGAGATCAATTTGATGGGCGTGCAGGCGCTCGGTCTTGGCCTTGCGACCCTCATTCATGAGATGGGCGTCAAGCCTGAACTCGTCACGGGCCATGATTACCGCGCTTATTCGTCGTCGATCAAACATGCGCTCATCACCGGTCTCGTCGCAGGCGGTGTGAAAGTGCATGACATTGGTCTGGCACTTTCGCCGATGGCTTATTTCGCGCAATTTGAATTGGACGTGCCATGTGTTGCGATGGTGACAGCCTCGCATAATGACAATGGATGGACGGGCGTGAAAATGGGCGTGCAACGCCCCGTCACTTTCGGCCCCGATGAAATGGGCCGCCTGTCTGACATTGTGCTCAATGCAAAGGGTGTGACGCGCGCAGGCGGCGGATACAATTACGTCGACAATTTCCCGGCGCGCTATATTGCCGATCTCACCAATCGCAAAAAGATCTCGCGCAAGCTGAAAGTCGTTGCCGCTTGTGGCAATGGCACGGCGGGCGCTTTTGCGCCGCAGATTTTGGAAAAGCTCGGCTGCGAAGTGATCCCGCTCGATGTTGAGTTGGATTATAATTTCCCGCGCTATAATCCGAACCCTGAAGACATGGAAATGCTCCATGCTATCGCCCATAAGGTGAAGGAAGTCGGCGCCGATGTGGGCCTAGGCTTTGACGGCGATGGTGATCGTTGCGGCGTGGTCGACAACAATGGCGATGAGATTTTTGCCGATAAGATTGGCGTCATGCTGGCGCGCGATCTGTCAGCGCTTCATCCCGGCGCAACCTTTGTGGTCGATGTCAAATCAACCGGCCTCTTTGCCACCGATCCCGTGTTGATCGAGCGCAAAGTGAAGGCGGATTATTGGAAGACGGGTCATTCTTATATCAAGCGCCGCGTCACCGATTTGAAAGCGCTTGCTGGCTTTGAAAAGTCCGGCCATTTCTTCTTCAATGCGCCGGTCGGTCGTGGTTATGATGATGGTGTCGTCACCGCTATTCAGGTGATCGACATGCTCGATCGTAATCCGTCAAAGAGCATGGCAGAGCTTTATGCCGATCTGCCGAAAACTTGGGGCTCGCCGACTATGTCGCCCCATTGCGATGATGAGATCAAATATCAAGTTGTCGAGCGCGTTGTGAAGCGCTTCCAAGACATGCAGGCCAAGGGTGAAATGGTGGCGGGCCAAAAAATCCGCGATCTCGTCACCGTCAATGGCGTGCGTGTCACGGCTGAAGATGGCACTTGGGGCCTTGTGCGCGCCTCTTCTAACAAGCCTGAGCTTGTTGTCGTGGTGGAAAGCCCGGTCGCTGAACAGCGCATGCGCGATATGTTCAAAGCGGTTGATTCTGTGATGCGCGAAAATCCAGAAGTCGGCGCTTATAATCAGACGATTTGATCGTCTTTCTTCGCAATTTTTGCAAAGCCGCGGGTTAAGCCTCGCGGCTTTTTCATTTGCTGCCGGCGGAATTGGGTCGCGCAAAGCCATTATATTGGCCGGCTTGGCCGATCGCTTCTCCCGTATGGCGTCCCGAATCGCCGGGGCTGACAATGGCTTCACAACGGGGATTGCACGACCATGTTTCGCGTTCCAATCCGCGTTGCACGACCAATCCATATTCCGTATTGCGGACCACAAGCATGACTTCAGCCAGCGCTTCACCGCGTGAATCCAGCGCGATCATATTGGTTTTTCCATAGGCGCGTGCGGTGAGAATAATGCGGTTTTGCCGCCGCAATAATGTCGCATCGGCAATACCTGGATTGCCAATCACCAAAGTATTGGTGCCCGCTGGAAGCTCGATAATTTTGGCGCGATCAATTTCCAATGTGAGCGTGTCTTGCGCGCGCGCGGATGAGGCGGCGAGACTGATCGCAAGTGTCCAGCCCCCTTTTTAT
>CAWUNF010000135.1:0-4948 GCA_963923195.1 uncultured Hyphomicrobiales bacterium
ATTCATTCCTTGAAACGGTTGAAGCCATGCATCCTTTCTATGTCATTCGCGCCTTTGGCGGCGGGCTCTTCCTCGCTGGTGCGCTGATCATGGCGTGGAACCTCTATAAAACCATTGTGACACCGGCTGCAGAAATTGAAGCTGGCGTCACTCCCGCTCTCGTGCCGGCTGAATAAGGGGGCAGGATATGTCACTCTGGAACAAGCACGCGATCTTCGAGAAAAACTCGATCATCCTGCTCATTGGTGTGCTGATCGTCATTTCGATCGGTGGCCTCGTGGAAATCGCTCCGCTCTTTTATCTGAAGAGCACGATTGAAAAAGTGGAGGGCGTGCGCCCTTACACGCCGCTCGAACTCGCTGGACGTAACATTTATGTCCGCGAAGGTTGCTACAATTGCCATTCGCAGATGATCCGCGCATTGCGTGATGAAGTGGAACGTTATGGTCATTATTCTCTCGCGGCTGAGAGCATGTATGACCATCCCTTCCAATGGGGCTCGAAGCGCAATGGGCCTGACTTGGCGCGCTTGGGCAATAAATATTCGGATGATTGGCACCGCCGCCATCTTGAAAATCCACGCGCTGTTGTGCCGGGCTCGATCATGCCGGCCTATCCTTGGCTTGCAAAAACCGAAGTCGATCTCACCCATATTGATCAAGATATGCGAGTGCTGGCGATTGAAGGCGTGCCTTACACATCTGACATGATTGAAAAGGCATCGGCTGATGCCAAGGCACAAGGAACGGATGATGATCCGGGTGCGGCTGATCTCGTCAAACGCTATCCAAAGGCGCAAGCGCGCGCCTATGGAACGGAAAAGGGCAAGATCACCGAAGCTGATGCGTTGATTGCCTATCTGCAGCAGCTCGGCACGCAGGTCGATTTCAAACTTTACGATGGCAAGGCCAATCTGAGGTAAGCGCGATGAATATTGCTTCTCTTCTTCACGATGCACAGATCGTCAGCCTTGTCGCCGTGTGCATCACTTTCACAGGGATCATTGCTTATGCGCTTTGGCCCTCCATGCAGTCGTCTTTCGACCGCGCTTCCCGTCTCCCGCTGAACGAGGACTGAGCCATGAGCGTCACCTCGCATGATCATCAAGACGTGGATGCCACCACTGGCACGGCCACAACAGGCCATGAATGGGATGGCATTCGCGAATTAAACACGCCGCTGCCGAAATGGTGGCTCTACATTATGTATGCGACGATTGTTTGGTCGCTTGGCTATTGGGTGGTCTATCCGGCCATTCCTTTGGTTTCGTCTTTCACCAAGGGCGTCATCAATTATTCCTCGCGTGCGGAAGCGACGGCGGAAGTTGGCCAGTTGCAAGCGGCGCGTGCGCCAATGGTCGCGCAATTGGCCAAAGCCAGTTTCGATGACATTCAAAAGGATCAGAAATTGCTGACCTTTGCACGCGCGCAAGGCAAGGCTGCTTTTGGTGACAATTGCGCGCCATGCCACGGCACAGGTGGTGGCGGCTCCAAAGCTTTCCCCAATCTCGTTGATGATGATTGGCTGTGGGGCACAGGCAAGCTGGAAGATATCCAAGCCACCATTACGCATGGCATTCGCTCAAGCGACCCGAATACGCGCCAAGGTAATATGCCAGCCTTTGGGGATGGCGTGTTGAAGCCGACAGAAATTTCGGCTGTCGCAGATTATGTGCGCTCACTCTCCAAACTGCCTATCGATCAGGGCGCAGATTTGAAAACAGGCCAAACGGTCTTTGCAGAAAATTGCGCGGCCTGCCACGGCGACAATGCCAAGGGCAATCAGGAATTGGGCGCCCCGAATCTGACAGACCAAATCTGGCTCTATGGTTCCGACAAGGCCACAATTGTGGAAGGCATAACCAAGGGCCGTGGTGGTATGATGCCCAATTGGGGCGATCGCCTTGATGCGGGCACGATCAAAGCATTGGCCGTTTATGTGCGCACATTGGGTGGCGCGCGCTAAAGGAAAAGGGCCGCCGGTGTTCTCGGCGGCCCTCTATCTGCCCGAACCTTGAACTCGTGGCGAGTTGAGACAAAATGAGCGTTAAACAACAACAGGCGCGGGAGGCGGAACTCGAGGCATCTGGCGTCGAGACTGCTCTTTATGCCTCTCGTACGAAAATTTATCCGGCCGCAGTCAGCGGCCGCTTCCGCAATATGAAATGGATCATTCTCGCCGTTACGCTCGGCATTTATTATTTTCTACCCTTCATTCGCTGGGATCGCGGGCCTCATGCGCCCTCGCAAGCTGTGCTCATTGATATGGAGCATCGCCGCTTCTATTTCTTCTTCATCGAAATATGGCCGCAGGAGGTTTATTACATCACGGGCCTTTTGATCCTTGCTGCTGTGACATTGTTCTTGATGAATGCTCTGGCAGGGCGCCTGTGGTGTGGCTATCTCTGTCCACAAACAGTGTGGACCGATCTCTTCTTTGCAGTGGAGCGCTTGATTGAAGGCGACCGCCGTGAGCGGATGATCAAAGCCAATGAAAAATTCAATCTCGAAACTTTTGCCCAATTTCTTTTGAAACATTGGGCCTGGTTGATGATTGCTTGGTGGACGGGTGGCGCTTGGGTTTTATATTTTTCTGATGCGCCGACACTTGTCACTCAGCTTGCGACCTTCCAAGGGCCTGCGATTGCCTATATTTGGATCGCAATCCTCACCTTCACGACCTATTTCTTTGCAGGCTTTATGCGCGAACAAGTGTGCACTTACATGTGCCCTTGGCCCCGCATTCAAGCCGCACTGACTGATGAATGGGCGCTCAATGTCACCTATCGCTATGATCGCGGTGAGCCACGTGGCTCGGCGAAGAAAAATGCGGCGCTGCGCGATGCGGGCCAGCCAGCGGGCGATTGCGTGGACTGTTTCCAATGCGTCCATGTCTGCCCAACGGGCGTTGATATTCGCGATGGTTTGCAAATCGATTGTATTCAATGTGGGCTTTGCATTGATGCTTGCGACACGATTATGGAAAAGCTCGGTCGCCCAACAGGGTTGATTGGCTATGATACGGATATGAATGTGAAGCGGCGCCAACAGGGCCTGCCGGCTTTGAAAACGCGTTTCCTGCGTGCGCGCACCATTCTTTATGCAGCGGTGATTGCTGTGGTGGGTGGTGTGATGATTGGCGTGCTCGCCACACGACATGATTCTGGACTTGCCGTCATTCATGATCGCAATCCACTTTTCGTGCGTCTGGCGGATGGGGGTATTCGCAACGCCTATACAGTGCGTCTGTCGAATAAGATTCCAGAAGATCGGGCGTTTGAAATTCGGGTTGATGATTTTGCGCCAGAGTTTGTGGCCTCGGCTGCCGGCAAGCGAGCAGAGTCCGGTTGGCCGATCTTTGTGGTGGGCCCTGACCAGACGCTTGAAGAACGTCTCTTTGTTACATTGCCAAAAGAGGGCTTGGGCAAGGGGCATGATCATGATGAGGATAAGCGCGATATTTCATTTCGCTTGATAGATTTGCGGTCTGGCAAACAGATTCGTGTGAAAGATCATTTCATGCTGCCGAAGGATGAGAGGAAATGACGACAATGACCGCGACAGGTTTCACTCTGAAGGGTCGTCACGTTCTGGCGATGCTGCTCTTCTTTTTCGGCACGGTCTTTGCCGTGAATTTTTACATGGCTCATGTGGCCATTCAGACTTTTTCCGGCCTTGAAGCAGATAAGCCCTATCAAGATGGCCTCAAATATAATGATGTCATTGCAGCCGCGCGTGCGCAGGCGCAGCGTCAGTGGAAAGTGGATGCGACACTTGTGCCGCAGAAAGAGGGTGTGCTCCTCAGCGTGACGCAACATGATGGATCAGGTGTCGTGACGCCGGGCTTAAAAATTCAAGCGACCTTCATGCATCCAGCAGACCGTCGGCGTGATGTGATGATTGAATTGAAAGCAGCGGGCGATGGGCTTTACCGTGCCAGCGCGCCAATTTCAGCCGGGCGTTGGGATTTGCAAATTGATGCGTTGAAGGATGGCACACTGATGTTCCGCTCTCTCAACAGAATTGACGTGGCTGCGGTGAAAGAATGACAGAGACGCAAACCAGCGTTGATTTTTCCTCCTTCGTGCGCCCCGCAAAAGACGGGCGCGCGACGATGGATCTAGCGCTGGATGGTGTCGATTGCGCGGCTTGTTTGGATGATATTGAAGGCACAATGCGCAAAGTGCCGGGCGTTGTTTCGGCACGGCTTAATCTCACCACACATCGTTTGCGTTTGGTGTGGGAGGCGGGCGCCACCCATGCGACTGCGCTGGTTGAGGCGCTCGCCAAGGGCGGTTATCGCGCCTATCCTTTTGAGCAAAGCCGTGTTGAGCAAGAAGAGACACGCCGCACGCAATGGCTTTTAAAATGCCTTGGCGTGGCAGGCTTTGGTGCGATGAATATTATGTTGCTGTCGGTCTCGGTCTGGTCGGGCAATGTTGCGGATATGACGCCTGAGACGCGCGACTTTTTTCATTGGCTTTCGGCCTTGATTGCATTGCCGGCGGCAGCTTATGCGGGCCAGCCCTTTTTCCGCTCAGCGCTTGCCAGTGTGCGTGCGGGCAAGCTCAATATGGATTTCCCGATTTCGCTGGGCATTTTGCTTGCGCTCACTATGTCAGTGGTGGAAACAGCGCTTCATGGCGAAGAAGCTTATTTTGATTCTGCCATCATGTTGCTGCTCTTTCTGCTCGCGGGTCGCTATCTCGACCAAGCCATGCGCAAGCGTACGCGCGCGGCGGCGGGAAATCTAGCAGCCTTAAAGGGCGAGGTCGCACAGCGTCTTGGCGCGGATGGTGCGCTGACGGCCGTGCCGGTGTCAGTGCTTAATAAGGGCGATCATATTTTGGTGCGCCCTGGTGATCGTGTGCCCGCTGATGGCGTGATCTTATCGGGCTCCAGTGAAATCGACACGAGTTTGGTGACCGGCGAGACCATGCGTGCGCCTG
>CAWUNF010000136.1:0-4935 GCA_963923195.1 uncultured Hyphomicrobiales bacterium
ATGGTGGCGCCATTGCGCTCGGCCATCCGCTCGGCATGTCTGGCGCGCGCATCACGCTCACCGCCGCCATTGAAATGAATGAGCGGAGCCAAAAGCGCGCTTTGGCGACCATGTGCATCGGTGTTGGCCAAGGCATTGCCATTGCGCTGGAAGCCGTGCGCTAAGGCGCTTGCCGCATCCACGAAAAGGCGACACATTGCAAGGGCGCGGGGGATCATGTCTCCGCGCCCTTTCTCTTGGCGGAGCTTCATTTGAAAATCGCACTCATCCAAATGAATTCGACGGATGATAAAGCCGCCAATCTCGAACAGGCACGCCGTCTGATTGAAAGCTGCATTGAAAAAGAGCGTCCGGATTGGATCAGCCTGCCGGAAGTTTTCTCTTTTATGGGCGGCACGCGCGATGACAAAATGGCTGCGGCTGAGAGCTTTCCTGACGGTGCAGCCTATGGATTGATGCGCGATCTCGCGACCCGCCACCATGTGCATATTCATGCGGGCTCCATGCTCGAGAAAATCCAAGGCGAAGATCGGCTTGGCAATACGACCATCGCTTTTAATCGCAAGGGAGAAGAAGTCGCACGCTATCGCAAAATTCATATGTTTGATGTGACAACACCTGATGGCATGGAATATCGCGAAAGTAATGCCATGAAGCCGGGCGATGCAGTCGTCACTTATGAGTGTGAAGGCCTCACCATTGGCTGCGCCATTTGCTATGATCTGCGCTTCTCCGCGCTCTTTGATGCGCTCGCCAAACGCGGCGCTGATCTGATTGCTTTGCCCTCAGCTTTCACTGTGCAAACGGGCAAAGATCATTGGGAAATTATGTGCCGCGCACGTGCCATTGAAACGCAAACTTATTTTGCCGCTGCCGCACAAACCGGGCAATTCAAACAGGGCCAAGAGACACGCGCGACTTTTGGCCATTCGCTTATTGCCAATCCTTGGGGTTTGGTTGTCGCCAAATGTTCGGATGGCATTGGCTATGCGACAGCACAGATAGATCGTGATTTGATCAAACGTGTGCGCGCGCAAATCCCCGTCGCGCAACATAAGGTCGAGTTGAAGCCGTGACGGGCATCAGTGTCACCGGCGAAGCTTTGGTTGATTTTGTGCCTGATGGGCAAGGTCAATACATCTGGACGCCCGGCGGCTCTGGCCTCAATACGGCGCTGGCCTTAGCGCGGCTTGGCATGGAGACGCATTTTATTGGAACAATCTCGCGCGATGACAATGGAACGCGCTTATCCGATTTTATGCGCGCAGAGCATATTCATCTGAATCACATTGTCACCAGCCCAAAACCTTGCCCGCATGTGTTCGTTTCAAAAGATGCGCAAGGCGTACCGCATTATGACTTGCATCTTGCCGACAGTGCTTTGGAAGATGCGCCCACGCTTTGGACTTTGCCAAAAGAGACGATGCATTTCCATGCAACATCTTTTGCCGCAACTTTGGGCGCAAGTGGTGAGGCGACGCTTGCAAATTTGCGCGACGCGCGTGCAACACAGCGCATTACCACAAGCTTTGATCCCAATATTCGTGCCAGCATTTTTCCTGACCGTTCAGCCATTCCCCTCTTGCTGGTCCAGCGCATCCGCCATGCGGATATTGTCAAAGTTTCGAGCGAAGATCTCGACTCCATTGCACCGGGCATTTTGCATGATCATGTGATCAGCGAATGGCGGGCGCTGGGTGTGAAACTCATGATCATCACACGCGGCGCACAGGGCGCGATTGCGCTTTTTGGCACCTCACAAATTGAAATTCCCGCGCCACATGTGTCTGTTTGCGACAGCATTGGGGCGGGCGACACTTTCATGGGCGCCTTGCTGGCCTTGATGAGCGAAGATCGCCAGCTTGGCACATGGGCAAATCTTGACGAGACAAAAGTCGCGCGCTGGCTCACTTTCGCCAATCAGGCAGCGGCTTTTTGCTGCACGCGTCCGGGCGCTGATCCGCCAAACCGCAAACAGATGAATGCGCAAAGATAATTTCGATTTTGGTTGCGTCTGTGCAGTGAAACGCCTAGAGACTCTCGCTCATCTTCTCGCTCGAGGCATCCAATATGCGTCCTTCACAACGCGCTTTTGATCAAATGCGGTCTGTCACGCTGGAGCGCAATGTTGCGCGCTATGCGGAAGGTTCTTGCCTTGTGAAATTTGGCGACACGCATGTGCTTTGCACAGCCTCACTCGAAGATAAGCCGCCCATGTGGTTGCGCGGTCAGGGCCGTGGTTGGGTCACGGCTGAATATTCCATGCTGCCGCGCGCGACTGCGACCCGCACGCGCCGGGAAGTGACATCGGGCAAGCCGTCAGGCCGCACGCAAGAAATCCAGCGTTTAATTGGTCGCTCTTTGCGCGCTGTTGTTGATTTGCAAGCGCTTGGTGAACGCCAGATCACGCTTGATTGCGATGTTTTGCAGGCCGATGGCGGCACACGCACCGCCGCCATTACCGGCTCATGGGTTGCTTTGCATGATTGTTTGAAATGGATGCGCAGCCGCTCCATCATCAAAGACATGCCCATTCGCGACCATGTTGCGGCCATTTCTTGCGGTGTCGCGCAAGGCGCACCTGTGCTTGATCTCGATTATGCGGAAGATTCCACCGCTGAAACCGATGCAAATTTTGTCATGACAGGGTCCGGCGGCTTGGTTGAAATTCAGGCAACCGCAGAAGGCGCTATTTTCACCGATGAACAGCTCGCCGCCATGATGGCCCTCGCACGCAAAGGCATTGGGGAGCTGGTAGGCCTGCAGAAAGCCGCTATCGGCTGAGCCTCTGGGCGCGTTTTGCTGCGCTGCAATATGAAAAATCAGGGGTTTGGGCTTACGGATTACGCATTTCGTCGTATCCGGGGGCATGTTTGCGCTTCCGCTAAGGGCGGAATTGTGATTACCTGAGGTCCCGAAAGAACAATATGAGTAGGGCAGACAACAATAGCCGGTAGGTCGCGCAGATGACCGCATGGCAAAAGGCGCTGAAAAAAGTGCCTTTGGAACCAAATGGTTCCTTTGACTTTGTTTCTGGCCATAGCTTATGGCCCAAAATCCTCTTAGGATAAAATCACAAGGGCGCGAGCCTGAGCAGGGCAACGAGTATGGGTAGTGAAACGGGCAAGACGGGACGCGGCGTGGTAGCGATAGCTGCTGCTTGGCTGCATGCCTTTGTTCTGCTCGCCTCCCTTGTTCTGGTTCCTGCCGACCCCCTTTTCAAAACTTACGAAAATGCCGCCACAATGGCGCTCGCCGACCAAGCCCCTGATGAGGCGGTCGAGAAGAAGAGTGCGGGCGGCGATGATCATTCGCTCTGGAGCTTGGCCCAGCGCGATGAAGTGAGCCTGCGCCTCGGCGAACGGCTTTGCCATTCGCAAGAGGCTCCCCGGGTGAGTGGCTGCGGCCGCTCTTTCCATGCCCGTGGGCCGCCGGCTTTTCACGCCTGAGGCGTCACCGCATCTCTTGAGATCGGTTGCGCTAAGACCATTAGAGAAAATGGATGGCCTTTCCTCGTCTCTTGAGGGCGTGACCGCCGGATAACAAAAAACCCCGGCTTGAGAGAACCATCAGAATAAATCAGGGGACTTTCATGGAAATTTGGGAAGCATTAGGCCAGGGGCTCAGTCTGCTCCTCGAGCCGCATCGTATGATGCTCCTTTGGGGCGGCGTGCTCTGCGGTCTGGCTCTCGGCATCCTGCCCGGCATTGGTGGCGTCGCGGGTACCGCGCTCCTCCTGCCCTTCACCTATAATATGGACCCAGCGGCCGCTATGGCACTGCTGCTCGGTCTGGCAGCGACCACCACGCACGGTGACCCGATCTCGGCCATCGTGCTGGGTGCCCCGGGCCACGCAGCCTCGGCTGCGACGGCGCTCGATGGTTACCCCATGACCAAGCGTGGCGAAGGTGCCCGCGCTCTGGGTGCGGCTTACATGTCGGCACTCATGGGCGGCCTTTTCGGCGCTGTGCTCATGGCGGTTGCTCTGCCAATCGTTCGTCCCCTCATTCTGTTCATTGGTTCGCCAGAACTTCTGGCGCTCGCCGTGTTCGGTATTTCAATGGTGGCCGTGCTGTCGGGTAACACGCCTCTGCGTGGTCTCACGATGGCCTGCTTTGGCATCATGCTCGCCATGATTGGTTCCGATCCGCAGACCGGCACGTTGCGCTGGACGATGGACAGTCTCTATCTCTGGGAAGGTTTGCCGCTCGTGCCGCTGACGCTGGGCGTCTTCGCGCTTCCAGAACTCTGCGATTTGCTGGTCGCGCGTACTTCGGTCGTTGCGGAAGAAAAGATGCAGAACAACTGGCGCGGCCTGTGGCAAGGCTCAGTCGATTGCTTCACCCATTGGTGGTTGAACATTCGCTGCGCTTGGATTGGCTCCGTCATCGGCGCGATCCCCGGCATTTCGGCATCCGTCATTGACTGGATCTCTTATGCTCACGCACTCAAGACTGAAAAAGGCGCGCGCCTTACTTTCGGTCAGGGCGACGTGCGCGGCGTGATCGCGGCGGAATCGGCAACCTGTTCACGTGAAGGCGGCGCTCTTGTGCCAACCATCGTGTTCGGTGTTCCGGGCTCTGCTGGCATGGCCATTTTGCTCGGCGCCTTCCTCATGCACGGCCTGGTCCCCGGACCGGAAATGCTGACGAAGCATCTCGCCATCACTTATTCGATGGTGTGGTCAATTGCGATTGCGAATATTCTGGGCTCAGGTCTCTGCTACTTGTTCTCCAGCCAATTCGCGAAGCTTTCGAGCTTGCGCTATACGCTGATCCTGCCCTTCGTTCTCTCGCTGGTTTACATCGGCGCTTTCGAAGGTCACCGTAACTGGGGCGATCTCTTCTCGCTCCTGTTCTTCGGCATCTTCGCTTGGGGCATGAAGCACTTTAAATGGCCGCGTCCGCCGCTGGTCTTGGGCTTCATTCTCGGTGC
>CAWUNF010000137.1:0-4928 GCA_963923195.1 uncultured Hyphomicrobiales bacterium
GATCCTCTCTGGTCTCGTGGGCTCGGAGATGTGTATAAGAGACAGGATCAGAGCCCGCAGATTTTGGCGCAACTGAGCGCAGACTCGCGAGTAAAGCATCGGGATAATTTTCGACAGGTGCAACGCGATGACGTGAGAAGAGCTCTGGCAAGAGCCGCATCATCACTTCGCGATTTTCGAGCATGTAAGACACGCCTGATGGCGTGCGCGCATTATCTTCGAGCACATAGAAATCGTGATCGTCAACGCGCACAATGTCGATGCCGGAAATGTGCACATACACGTCATGCGGCACTTTCACGCCGCGCATTTCCGGGCGGAAATGCTCATTGTTGAACACAATATCTTCCGGAATAATGCCGGCCTTGATGACTTCGCCTTTGCCATAGACATCGGCGAGAAACATATTCAGCACTTTCACGCGCTGTTTGAGACCTGCTTCCAGCCGCGTCCATTCGGAGCGACCGAGCACACGCGGAATAATGTCGAAAGGGATGAGGCGCTCGGTTGAATCCTTCTCGCCATAAACCGCGAATGTGATGCCGATGCGCCGAAACATGAGTTCGGCCTGACTGCGTCGCGAGGCCAAGAGTTCTGGCGGGGAGGAAGCGAGCCATTCATTCACGCGCTCATAAACGGCGCGCGGCAGGCCGTCCGGCTTTGTCATTTCGTCGAAAAAACGCCCACTCGCCAAGGCCAGTACTCCCGCGCCTTCATTACGCTCCCCTTCTGCAAAGCAAGCGAAGTGCCACGCAGATGGGGGCTGAAGCAGGCTAAACTCTGCCACCAAAGACGAAGGTTGGCGCGAAAAAAGGCAGGGCTTTGCGGCCTCTGCCCTCAGAAAAGCGGGGGCTGCCTGTTCGCTAGGCAGCACTCGCCAAAGCGCCGCGCGGTTTGCGGCGGCGGAAGCTTCGCCTGAGCCAGAGCGTGAGGCCTGTTCCCATGAGTAGGATCATGGCGGCAGCGGTCAGCGCATTTAGCCCGCCCGACCAGATGCCGGCCCAATTGCCCTCATGAATGAGGCGCGGCCAATTGGGGGCCATGCTGCGCAAGCCGCCGCTGGCGGGCGTATAGGTTTTCACCGCGCCATCTTCCATTGTGCGCACGATCTGTCGTCCACCACGCGTTGCAATGAAGAGAATATTCGACGGATCCGTGAAGGCTGATGTGAATTCAATAGCTTTGTTCAAGGGCAAAGCGGGTGAGCGCGCGAGCGGCTCCACAAAGGTGATGTTGTAAGTCAGTGCAAGGCCCGACAAGGGGCTGATGATCAGCAAGGGCAACAAAGTCCATGCGGTCCCTTTGTGCCAATGCGTCATGTCATTGCGTAAAAATTTCGGCCAACCCATCAACATGCCAAAAGCCATCAGCACCAACATGGCGGCTGTTGACAGCGGTACAAGCGGATCAAGCCCAAAGAGCAGGCGTTCATGCAGGCGCCGACTGGTGCTAAAAATTTTGGCGGAAACACTTTCCGGCTTTGTCGAAATCTCACCCGTCACGAGATCAATCTTCAACGCTGCGCCATTCACGGGCGACAGGCTCAAAAGCCCTTGTGTGGGATCACGTGACAGGCTGCGCGCTTCGCCTTTTGGATCATGTTTTTGGAGAAGCGCGAGCAATTGCGCTTCGCTCAAGCTGCCGGGTGTGATGGCGACATGCTGCGCAATCGGTTGAAAAGAGAGAATCAGGCCCGTGACAATGACAATGGCAAGCGGCAAAGCAAAAAGGGCGCTCATCCAGCGATGGATTTTGAGCAAAAGAGATTGCGACAACATGAAGCGGGTCTTTCGTGATATTTTGAATAATTGAGCAGGATGCACAGTTTGAAACAACTTAATCATTGTTCATCTTTGATCTTTTCTCGCCTTGAACGGGCCTTAGACAGAAGAAATGGGCAGAAACACTTGCTTCAGACGGCAATTTAGTTCACTTCTGATCCATCCTCTGTCATGGGCGTCATGTGTATGGATGTCATCAGCGGATGTGCTGCGGCGCTGGGCCAAAATCGGGCCATTTAGTCTGTCAGCCCCCTTCATTCGAATTCCTGCGGGCCCTCCCCCGCGAGACGGTGTTTCATGAAACGTAGAACCGCTTTTGTCACAATGTCCATTGTCCTCGGTGTTTTGATCGTTGGGCTGTCCGTCTTCCAATTTGTTGTGAAGCCGCAGATGATCAAAGGCTTCATCGCCAATGCGCCGCGTCCTGTACCGGCTGTTGCTGTGGCGGATGCAAAGACTGAAAATTGGCAATCGCGGATCGCAGCCATTGGGACATTCCGCGCCGTGCAAGGCATCGATGTTTCGCCGCAAGTGGGCGGCGTCGTGCGTTCGATCAATTTTGAATCTGGCCAAGATGTGCAAAAGGGCCAATTGCTCGTGCAGATTGATGATTCTGTTGAGCAGGCCGATCTGAAATCCAATCTCGCCACCTTGCGCAATGCGGAACTGGCTCTTGAGCGTCAGCGTCAATTGATTGCGGGCGGCTCAACCGCGACGGCGCAAGTGGATTCGGCTTTGGCCGCGCGTGACTCAGCCGCCGCTGCGGCAGATCGCACGCGCGCATTGATTGCGCAAAAAGCTTTGACGGCGCCTTTCTCAGGTCGCCTTGGCCTGCGCAAGATTGATGCGGGCCAATATGTGCAACCCGGCACATCCATTGTCACCTTGCAGCAGCTTGATCCGATTGAAGTCGATTTCCCAGTGCCCGAGCAGGATATTTCGCGCGTGGCTGTCGGTCAGCCTTTAGAAATTTCCGTCGATGCTTTCGAAGGCAAAATCTTTTCGGGCAAAGTGACTTCCATTGATGCGCGTGTCAGCATTGAAGCGCGCACCATTCTTGTGCGTGGTCAGGTCGGCAATGCGGATGGCGAATTGCGTCCGGGCATGTTTGCCAATGTCGCGCTGCTTGTCGGCAAGGGCGTTGATGTGGTGACGCTGCCGCGCACCTCTGTCACTTATTCGCTTTATGGCGATACGGTTTTTGTGGTGAAGCCTGCACCAACGCCTGCTGGCAGCGCACAAGCCGCGTCCGCACCGGCCGATCAGCCGCTTGTCGTTGAGCGCCGCGTTGTGAAAACGGGAGATACGCGCGGTGATCGTGTGTCGATTGCAGAAGGTGTGGCGGCTGGCGAGCGCATTGTGACAGAAGGGCAGCTCAAATTGCAGCCCAATGCTCGTGTGCGCATTGATGAGGCAGGCGGGCTGAAAGCGCCCACAAGCCTGCCGCGCCAATAAGGAGCGCCCGCGCGATGAATTCCTTTACGGATCTTTTCATTCGCCGCCCGGTGTTGGCGAGTGTTGTCAGTCTGCTCATTTTGCTTGTCGGATTGCAGGCGGCATTCAAACTGCAAATTCGCCAATATCCAGAATTGTCGCAGACCACGATCACCATTACGACGGTTTATCCGGGCGCCAATGCTGATCTGATTAAGGGCTTTATCACAGTCCCGCTTGAGCAGGCGGTGGCGAGTACGGAAGGGATCGACACGATCATTTCCAATTCGCAACAAAATACATCGCTCATCACGCTCAATCTGCGTCTCAATGCCAATCCAGATCGTGCCGTCTCTGACGTGCTGACGAAAATTCAGCAGGTGCGCTCAACGCTCCCGCGTGAAGCCAATGATCCAATTGTCGTCAAGCAAACGGGCCAAGGCTATGCGCTCATGTATATGAGCTTTAATTCCAAGGTTCTCTCGGCCGCGCAAATCACGGATTATCTGACACGTGTGGTGCAGCCGCGTTTGCAAACGATTGATGGCGTCGGCAATGCGCAGATTTTGGGCGGCCAGACTTTTGCTATGCGCATTTGGCTGGATCCCAATCGCATGGCAGCACGCGGCGTGACGCCAGCCAATGTGCGTGATGCTTTGGCGGCCAATAATTTCGTGTCTGCTGCTGGTCAGATCAAAAGCGAATTCACTCAGACCAGCATTAATGCGCTCACCTCTCTGTCGAGCCCGCAGGCTTTCGGTGATCTTGTGGTCATTGCGCGCGGCGATAGTTTGATCCGCCTCTCATCTATTGCTGATATTGAACTTGGGCCACAATCGGTTGATGCCTCATCCGTCTTTGATGGTTTGAAAGCCGTGTTCATTGGCGTTTATGCAACGCCCTCTGCCAATCCGCTCACGATGATTGACCGCGTGCGCGCGGCTTTCCCCGATATTCAAGCGCAATTGCCAACCGGCATTGAAGCTTCCATCGCCTATGATGCAACGGAATTTATCCGCGCCTCGATTTATGAAGTGGCGAAGACTTTGCTGGAAGCGGCGGTGATCGTTGTGATCGTCATCTTCCTCTTCTTGGGCAATTTCCGCTCAACACTTATTCCGGTCGTCACCATTCCATTGTCATTGGTGGGTGTGATGATTGCGCTTTTGATGATGGGCTATTCGATCAATCTCTTGACGCTTCTGGCTCTGGTGCTGGCCATTGGGCTTGTGGTCGATGATGCGATTGTCGTGGTTGAAAATATCTATCGTCACATTGAAGAAGGCATGACGCCTTTTGAAGCCTCGCTGAAAGGCGCGCAGGAAATTGCGCTGCCGGTTATTTCGATGACCATCACGCTTGCTGCTGTTTATGCGCCCATTGGCTTTGTGACAGGGATTACAGGCGCGCTTTTCCGTGAATTCGCATTCACGCTTGCGGGCGCTGTCATTGTGTCAGGCTTTGTGGCGCTGACACTCTCGCCCATGATGTGTTCAAAATTGCTGCGTCCACCGGCGGAAGATCACAATCCTTTTGTCGCCTTTTTGGATCGCTTGTTTGAAAATCTGCGCCAGCGCTATGAGCGCCGCCTGCATCGTTCGCTCGACTTCCGCGCCATGACGGGTCTTGTGCTCGCAGGTGTGTTGGCGCTGACTGCCGTCATGTATGCCTCGACGCCGAAAGAGCTAGCGCCTGAAGAAGATCAAGGTATTC
>CAWUNF010000138.1:0-4877 GCA_963923195.1 uncultured Hyphomicrobiales bacterium
TGCCTTTGTGGGAGGCTTATGAGTCTCTGCTCGATAGCAAACTGGCTGATTTGAACAATGTGTCGAGCGGGCCCTTTGCGGGCTCTGTTACGGCGGCCTTGTTCTTGCGCCGCTTTGTTGAAGGCGCCGCCGCTTGGGTGCATTTTGATATTTATGGTTGGAATCCGTCTACCAAGCCGGGGCGGCCCGAGGGTGGGGAGACGCAAGCCGCGCGTCTTCTCTACGCGCTGCTTGAAAAGCGCTACGGCATGAAGTGAAATGCGAATAATTTTCGCGGAGCCGCCATGTCCATCGAGATGAAGCCGGAACAAGGCCTCGACCTGTTGCATGATATTGCGCTTGCAATGGTGCGCGAGACCAAGCCTGAAGGCATGGCGGATTTTACGCATCGCCAATTGGCGATTTTGCTCACCGTCTATTTGGAGCGCCCGCCCCATACGGTGCGGGGCCTTGCGCAAAAATTGGGTGTCACCAAGCCTGTGATTACGCGTGCGCTTGATGCAATGGGCAAGCAAGCGATGATTGCGCGCCGCCGTGATGAAAGCGACAAGCGCAATGTGATCATTCAGCGCACCGTGAAAGGCGCGCTTTATGTCGAGAAACTTGGCGATATGGTGGCACGCAAAGCAGCGGAATTGAAAAGCGGGGATGAATTGGCATGAGCGATTTTGACCCTCGCCGAACCCCTGCGCGTGAAGATCTTGCAGCGCTTCATCTCAAAGGTTTTGTTCCGGCCAAGCATTTTGTCGAAGGTCGGTCGATGCGCGTGATTGATGAAGTGATTGCGCTGCGCGCGCGCCCCGCGCTTGATTGCAGTCTTGATACGCAAGTTCTGCATGGCGAAGAAGTCATTGTCTATGACATAGATGAAGGCTGGGCTTGGGGCCAATTGGTGAGCGATGGTTATGTTGGCTATATGCCGGCTGATTCCTTGCACAAAACGCCATTGACGCCGACGCATCAGGTGCATGTGCCGCGCACTTTTCTCTACGCGACACCCAATATGAAAACGCCCCCTGTTGGCGCTTTGCCAATGGGTGCCCAAGTGGATGTGCGCGGCCCGCGTGATGACTTTCTGCAAGTCACAAGTGGGCTCTTCATTTGGGCGGGGCATCTCGCGCCTATTGCTGAGACGCGGCCAGATTTTGTGACAACGGCTGAATCTTTTCTCGGCATGCCATATTTATGGGGCGGCAAAACGTGCCTTGGTCTTGATTGTTCCGGCCTTGTGCAAGTGGCTTTGCGCGCAGCCGGTATTGCTGCTCCGCGCGACACAGATATGATGCAGGCCGAATTGGGTGAGACTGTGCCAGATGGTGCGCCCTTGCGGCGTGGTGATCTTGTCTTTTGGAAAGGACATGTTGGCCTATTGCAAGACGCGCATCGTCTGCTTCACGCCAATGGACACCATATGCAAGTTGTCTCTGAACCTTTTGCAGAAGCGCGCCAGCGCATTGCTGAGAAATCTTTTGGCGATGTTGTCGCGATCAAGCGGCTTTAAGGCACAATTCGATCAAGAATGAGAGGGGTTTTTGGTGCAGGCTCTGCGCCAATGACCACGGCTTCTGCCATTAGACCTGCGGCCCAGCTTGCAGCTTCGGGCGTGGCGGCATGAATATAGGCGAGCGGTTCGCCGCGCGTGACATGCTGGCCAATTTCCACCATAGCAGCAATCCCGACTGAGGGATTGATGGTCTCCTCAGGACGCTTTCGCCCGCCGCCGAGCCCCACAATAATAAGGCCAATATCGCGCGTTGCCATTTGTTGCACGAAACCTGTGGCGCGTGCTGGAACCGGCACATTGACAGGCGCGCGGGCCAAATGCGCCGCAGGCCTGTCGAGCAGATCTGAGGGGCCTCCCAACATATGCACCATGCGTGCGAAAGCCTCAGCGGCTGCGCCACTCGCCAGCGCTTGCGCAATCATGGCATAGCCTTCTGCGCGATTGGCTGCGATTTGTCCAAGGCTCAGCATTTCGCCACCGAGCGCACAGACCAGTTCTTGCATACGCGCTTCACGTCTTGTGCCAGTGAGATGGGCAAGTGCATGGCTCACTTCCAAAGCATTGCCGGCATTGCTCGCCAAAGGCTGGTCCATATCGGTGATGAGTGCATGAGTTGGCAGGCCTGCGGCTTTTGCAACGGATACCAGAGATTGTGCTAAAACCTGCGCATCTTTTTTATCACGCATAAAGGCGCCAGAGCCCGTCTTCACATCCATCACAAGCCCATTGAGGCCGGCTGCTAATTTTTTGGATAGGATCGAGGCTGTGATCAGCGGCACAGATTCAATTGTCGCTGTCACATCGCGTATTGCATAAAGCCTGCGATCAGCAGGCGCGAGATCATCCGTCTGGCCAATAATGGCGCAGCCAGCATCACGCACTGTGCGCGCAAGTCGCGTGACATCAGGCGTGGTGCAATAGCCGGGGATCGAGTCAAGCTTATCAAGCGTGCCGCCCGTATGGCCAAGGCCACGACCAGAAATCATCGGCACAAAACCGCCGCAGGCCGCAACAGCAGGGGCTAAAATCAAACTGACATTATCGCCAATGCCGCCGGTTGAATGTTTGTCGAGCACCGGCCCGCCCAAAAATTCACTGCTCCATTCAAGCACACGGCCAGAGGCCGTCATGGCGCGCGTGAGCGAGGCACATTCTTGCGCCTGCATGCCTTGAAAGAAAATAGCCATAGCAAAAGCTGCTGCTTGGCCTTCACTCACGCGATGATGGGTGAGCGCATCTATAAAAAATTCAATCTCATCTTGGGTGAGTGTCTCACCGTCGCGTTTCCTGCGGATGATTTCTTGCGGCAGGAACATGAAAAAATCCTCTTAAAATTTTTCAAGCAATGTATCGAGCAAAGCGCTTGCGCCATAGCGAAAATGATTTGGGGTCGCCCAATTTTTGCCCATTATATGTTCGGCCAGATCAAAATAAAGCCGCGCCTGTTCAAATGTGCGCAAACCGCCGGATGCTTTAAAGCCAACGTCTTGGCCACTCAATTTGATTTCCTCCAACATGATACGAGCTGATTCTGGCGTTGCGGAAATCGCAATTTTGCCCGTCGACGTTTTTAAAAAATCCGCCCCTTCCGCGAGAGCCAAACGAGAGGCTGCACGAATGGCATGTTCATCCTGCAAAGCACCTGTTTCCAGAATCACTTTGAGATGAGCGCTTTCGCAAGCTGCACGCACCGCGCGGATCATACGGGCGGCCTCTTGTGTGCGGCCATCTAAAAAAGCTTTCCACGGCAAAACAAGATCAATCTCATCCGCACCATCTTGCAGGGCGCGTTTGGTTTCCTCGCAGGTGGTTGCAATATCTTCACCCCCGTGAGGGAAATTGACAACGGTTGCAACTTTGATCGGAGATTTTTTGAGCGCCTTGCTTGTTTGGGCCACAAAGCGGGGCCACATGCAAAGCGCGGCAACGGGAATGGGCAAGGCTAAAGCGCGTGTTGTGAGCGCTGCTATCTGCTCAGCATGAGGATCGTCTGACAAATCTGTCAGATCAACGAGGCTCACTGCATGGCGTGCGAAACTGGCATCATCCATCATGTGCTGAGGCTTTCCGCGCCAAAGGAATCGGGCAAAATGTCTGCCAGTGAAGCGCTTTTGCGTGCACCCGCCAGATTGCCCGCATGGATCATGGTACTGGGCGTGGCAAATTCATGGATGCGTTGGCGACAAGCACCGCAGGGCATAACAGGGGCGCGGCTGTCGCCCAGAATTGCGATCATCTCAATCTGTTTTGCACCATCGGCAATCATGGCGGCAATGGCTGCCTCTTCTGCGCATGTCCCAGAGGGATAGGCGGCATTTTCAACATTGCAGCCGCGATAGATGCGGCCATTATTGGCGCGTAAGGCCGCGCCCACCGCAAAGCCCGAATAGGGCGCATAGGCATTTTGGCGCACCAATGCTGCCGCATCAAAAAGCGCTGTGATCACGCTATCATTCATCAGATGCCTCAAATTCACTTGCCGCCCGCGTAGAATGCCAGTTTGTTCGCCATTCGCCAATTGCCTTCTTGCGCCAGCATGTCACACTGGGGTGTCTTCGGCTTGGGATTGGGCTCATGGCTTTCTCGCTGATCAGATTGCTTGGCATATTTGCTCTTGCTTTTGCCCTTGTGACACATGCCGCACAAGCGCGCGATGGCGCGACTGAAGTTGATGTTGAACTCGTCTTTGCTGTCGATATTTCTTATTCAATGGATACGAATGAGCAGCGCTTACAAAGACAGGGCTATGTCGAGGCCTTCCGTTCGGAGCAATTTCTCAATGCATTGAAATCTGGCTCCACGGGGCGCATTGCAGTTGTTTATATGCAATGGGCATCTGAATATGATCAAGATGTGCTCATTCCTTGGACTTTGATTGACGGGCCAGAAAGTGCGAGCGCCTTTGCGGATGCGCTGAGCCATGCGCCCTATCGGCGCGCGCAGCGCACATCTATTTCTGGTGCAATTGATGCTGCCATGAAACTTTTTGATGGCAATGGTTTTGCCTCTGCACGTCAGGTGATTGATGTGTCGGGCGATGGGCCTAATAATAGTGGGCGGCCTGTCACTGCTGCGCGTGATGATGCTTTGTCGCAGGGCGTGACGATCAACGGCCTGCCTTTGGTTGGCATCCGCGCCTATATCAGCCCGGCTGATATTGCCGAACTCGATATTTATTATGAGGATTGTGTGATTGGCGGATTTGACGCCTTTATGGTGCCCATCCGCGACGCGCGCTCCTTTGTTGAGGCCACGCGCACCAAATTGGTGCGCGAAATTGCCTCTCTGCCCGCCCCGCCGCGGCCTCTCACCCAACCAGCAGCTTTACGGGAGCCCCGTATTTCCTGCATGATCGGGGAAAGTCTGTGGCGTA
>CAWUNF010000139.1:0-4873 GCA_963923195.1 uncultured Hyphomicrobiales bacterium
GATGTGTATAAGAGACAGCGTCATAAGTTCGCTCGCTGCTTCCACAATGGGGCGGCCTTTCACGAAACTTTCCTTCGCATAGTCGGTTGCAGGCCCATGCATGGGCACAAGGCGGCTCGGATAGAGATAATGTGCGGGTGCATTGGGGCCGAGTGCGGAAGAAGCAAAAGCCTTTTGACGCACCTCTTCCCAAGCGGGTGTGAGTTCAGCAGCCGGAGCAGCGCTTCGCTCCACTTCAACGCGTGACAAAGCGGTGATGCGCAATTCGCGATGATTGCTCGCAATCGTCACATGGGCGATGCGCGTACCAAAAAAATCCGTGCGTTGGATGATGGAGGCAGGTTGTGGTGCAACCTCAAGCCCGCTGTCAAAGATGCGTTGGCCTTTATCATCGGCGGGCAGGAGGCGCAAAGTGCAGCGTGCTGAGGCAACAGGTGCATCATAGCGATAGGTCGTGACGTGACGAATATCGTAGATCATGCGAGATCCATTTCGCGGCCCTGTCGCGTCGCGCCCGGTCCTTGCAAGAAATAACGCTGCGCAATGGCTTCTGCCAAAGCCATCAGGCGTTGTTCAACAGCGAGAATTTTCTGCTGATCAATATGATTGGCATCTTCGACTTTCAAATCGGAGACGATCTTCAGGGCCAAGCGGCTTGGCGCTTCCATAATGCCATCTTCTTTGAGCAGCGGGAGCGTGGCGAGATGTTCATTGATGCGCTCGGTCTGGAACGCCACAGAGCGTGGATTGAATGTGTCGAGAAGCACCATGTCGCGCACAGGTGCGAGTGCAACGCCAACCAAATAGCGCGAGCGATAGGTGATTTGTGAATCGATCAAATCCAATAGAACGTCGAGATTTTCAGCCGTTGCATCCTTATCAGCAAAGGTGCGGGCAAAGCGGCAGGTGTTGATCGCACGCTCCACGCGCCGTCCCATATCCAAGAAACGCCAACCCGCAACGCGATTGGTGTTTTCTTGAAAGAGGCCAGAAAGTGCTGCAATGACGCGCAAAGCTTCATCTGCCGTGTCGAAAGCCTCTGCCTCTGGCATTTGCTTCACATCATCTTGCGTCAGGCTCGCATCAAGGGAGCGTAGCAAATGCCATGCGTCTGGCGACAGACGTTCGCGAATGACGCCAGCCGCGCGGCGTGCCGCCGAGGCAATCGCGCTTGCAGAGCCAACATGATTTTTATCATGCAAAGCTGCCGCGGCAATTTCAGCCGTTGTCGCTTCCGCCATTTCAGGCGGCACAGCGCCCCAAGCTGTTAACATGCGCGCTAAGCGAAACGTGGATTGGCGCCCGCCACCGGTCATGGAATCGGGGTCCATCATGCGCGCGCAGAGACAGCGCACAATGCGCAAAGTGGCTTCCGCGCGTTCCATATAGCGGCCAAGCCAGAAGAGATTATCAGCGGCACGGCTTGGCAAATTGCCAAGCAGGCGGCGAATTTTCACACTGTCGCTTGAGGGCAGAAGCGTCGTCATTTCCACGGGCTTATCTGCCAGCACCCAAACGTCGGCCGATTGCACGCCATCGCCCATAGAGACGGCGCGTGCATCGCTCACCGCTGAAATGCGGCAAAAACCGCCCGGCATAATCTCCCAACCATGTTCGGTTGCCGCTGCATAGACACGCAGCACGAAGGGGCGTGGTGTGAGCTTGCCATCTTCCCAGACAGGCGTTGTGGAAAGCTGCACCATTTCCTGACCGACATAATCAATCGCGCGTTGCGACAGATCGCTCAGCAAGCGTGTGCGCATCTCTTCATTCAGATCAGCGCCAATCAAATTGCGCGTGCCCTTCATGCCGGGCAGCGCATCAGAGAAGGCGCTGGAGATGACAAGATCATCCAATTTGCTGGTGACATGTTGGCGTGCGCTTTCTTGTCCGCACCACCAGGTCGCAATATTGGGCAGATGCAAATCTTCACTCATCAGGCGCTGGCAAAGTGCTGGCATGAAGGCGAGAAGTGCGCGTGATTCCACCAAGCCTGTGCCTGGCATATTAGCAAGCGTCACGGTCCCATTGCGAATGGCTTGCATCAGGCCCGGCACGCCAAGGCGTGAAGCGGCATTGGCCTCCAGCGGGTCAATCCAATCCGCATCCACACGACGCCAAATGACGTCTGCGCGTTTCAGGCCCGCAATCGTGCGCACATGCACCATGCCATCTTGCACGGTGAGATCATCGCCTTCGACCAGCAAAATGCCGAGATAGCGCGCAAGATAGGCCTGTTCGAAATAAGTTTGGCTATAGGGGCCGGGTGTGAGCAGGCAGATGCGTGGCTCGGGCCGCGTGGCAGAATCGGTCAGGCCTTTACGAAATTCACGGAAGAAAGGCGCAAGGCGTTCGACATTCATATCGCGATAGAGATTGGGAAAAGCGCGCGAGAGGACGAGACGATTTTCAAGCGCATTGCCCGTGCCTGATGGGGCTTGCGCGCGATCGCCCAAAACCCACCAGCGGCCATCTGGCCCACGCCCAATGTCACACGCATAAAGACGAAGCCAGCGCCCGCCCGGTGGTTTCACACCTTGCATGGGATGCATAAAATCGGCGCTGCCTGTGAGAGCTGCTGCGGGCAGCGCGCCTTCGCTCACCAATTTCCCCTCGCCATAAACATCAGCGAGGATGCGCTCCATCAATTCCGCGCGTTGCGTGACGCCTTTTGCAATGGCTTGCCAATCGCGCTCTGGAATGAGCAGAGGCACATGTGAGAGTGGCCAAGAGCGCTCATTGGTTTCACCATAAACGCGATAGGAAATGCCAAGATCGCGAATGTGACGATCAGCCGCCGCAAAGCGCCGATCAATCTGATCATCTTCAATGCGCGAGAGCGCAGTGAGGAAAGCCTGCCAATGCGCGCGCGGCTGCCCATCCCGGTCGATGAATTCATCGGGGATGCCGGGAAGGGCCTGATAATCGGCGGTCCAGCTTTCGACGCGCTTGGCCGATCCGCCATTTTGTCGGCGGTCTCCTTTGCGCGACGCGGCGCTCTCGCTAGGCACGTGCCCTCCTCAAATCCAGCGTCAGCGGAAATTCCGCGGAGCGGCTTTCTTGTCGCACATTTATAAGGCCGGGAGTATGGCCATGATTCTGGAAACGGGCCAAGCGCCGCGCCTGTGCTTCATAAGAATTGACGGGGAAAGTGTCATAGTTGCGACCACCCGGATGGGCGACATGATAGACAAAGCCGCCAAGCGAGCGCCCATTCCATGTATCGACAAGATCAAAAGTCAGCGGCGCATGGACCGGCATGACAGGATGCAGGCCAGAGGCTGGATGCCAAGCTTTGAAGCGCACGCCAGCCACAGATTCATTGTTGCGCCCTGTTGAGGTCATGGGCAGCGGGCGACCATTGCAGGTGATGAGATGGCGCCCCGTCACAAAACCTTTGGCGTGAAGCTCGACGCGCTCAACAGATGAATCCACATAGCGCACCGTGCCACCAATCGCACCTTCTTCACCCAGCACATGCCAAGGCTCCAAAGCTTGCCGCAGCGTCATGGTGACGCCGCCATGTTCAGCCTCACCATAAAAGGGAAAGCGGAATTCGCGCTGCGCTTCAAACCAGAGGGGATCAAAAGCATAGCCCGAGCTTTGCAGATCAGCGAGCACGCCCAAAAAATCCTCCCAGACGAAATGGGAGAGCATGAAGCGATCATGTAAGGCTGTGCCCCAGCGCACAAATGCACCTTGCTGGGGCTCACGCCAGAACCAAGCGATGAGCGCGCGCAAAAGAAGTTGCTGAGCCAGCGACATGCGCGCATCAGGCGGCATTTCAAAAGAGCGGAATTCAACAAGGCCGAGGCGGCCTGTTGGCCCATCGGGTGAAAAGAGTTTGTCGATGCAAATTTCTGCGCGATGCGTATTGCCCGTCACATCGACCAGCAAATTGCGGAAGAGGCGATCAACGAGCCAAAGCGGTGTTTGGCCATGATCAGGCGAGGGCACTTGCGACAGTGCGATTTCCAATTCGTAGAGGCCATCATGGCGGCCTTCATCAATGCGTGGGGCTTGGCTGGTTGGGCCAATGAACAGGCCTGAGAAAAGATAAGACAGAGACGGATGGCGCTGCCAATAGAGGACAAGGCTTTTTAAAACATCGGGGCGACGCAGGAAGGGCGAATCCATTGGTGTTGCGCCACCCAGCACAACGTGATTGCCCCCGCCCGTGCCCGTGTGGCGACCATCAGTCAGATATTTATCTGTGCCAAGCCTTGTTTGGCGCGCTTCTTCATAAAGCGCGATCGTATTTTCAACTGCCTCGCGCCAAGTTGAGACGGGATGCACATTGACTTCAATCACACCGGGGTCAGGCGTGACTTTAATCACGTCAATGCGTGGATCTTGGGGTGGTGAATAGCCTTCAATATGGACAGGCACTTGCGCCGCTTCGGCCGCGAGTTCGATGACGGCGAGAAGCTCGATATAATCTTCCAATCGCTCAACGGGTGGCATGAAGACACAAAGCACACCATCGCGCGGCTCAATGGCAAGTGCGGTGCGCACAGCGCCCGCCACGGCAATTTGCTCATTCTGCTGTTGGCGAGACGTATCATATGCGCTTTCGCTATAAATGCGCACCAGCTCTTGCGGGTCTGGCAAGGATCCGCGTGTCTCGGTTGGATCTTGCGGCATAATGTAGGGATAAGAGGCCGCAGGCATATAGGGCAGAGAGTTTAGGGGCAGGCGAAAACCTGCTGGTGAATCGCCCGGCACCAGAAAAAGTTTGCCGCGGCGTAATTGCCATTTCTCGCTGCGCCAGCGTGGTTTTTGTGGTCCCTGCGCATTCCAGCGCTGCACGGGTAATACATAGCCCGTTGGCTTCGTCAGGCCGCGCTCAAAGACGCGCACCATGCGTGCGCGC
>CAWUNF010000140.1:0-4863 GCA_963923195.1 uncultured Hyphomicrobiales bacterium
ATGAAAGACCCCGAATTTGTGAAAGAAGTGGCCGCTGCCAATATTGAAGTTGATCCGGTGCGCGGCGAAAAAATGCAGGAGGTCGTCAAACGCGTTTTAGCGACGCCCAAACATCTTGCGGAAAAAGCGCGCGACCTCATCGAATAAAGAGAGGGCGGGTTGAACCCGCCCTTTTTATTTACCCGTTTTGACGCGCGTCCATTCGCGTGTCACGAGACGCTGCGTTTGCGCATCATAGGGTGTAATGGTGAAAAGCCGCGCCATTGTCGCATCATCTGGATAAATGGCCGGATTGTCCAAAACGCTCTTTTCGACAAAAGGTTTTGAGGCCAAGACGCCATTGGCATAATTGGTGATGCTGCTGTTACGCGCTGCCACTTGCGGGCGCAGCATAAAGTCGATGAAAGCATAGGCCTCCGCCACATGGGGGGCATCTTTTGGAATGGCGAAAGAATCGAAGGTCATCAACGTGCCTTCTTTCGGGATCACATAATTGATCTTGATTCCATTCTTTGCATCTTCTGCACGCGTGCGCGCTTGAAATGTATCGCCCGCCCAACCAATAGCGAGGCAAATATCTCCATTGGCCAGAGCATTGATATATTCAGATGAATGAAATTTTTTAATGTAAGGTCGCACTTGTGCCATTAATGCGGCGGCTTTGCGAAGATCATCTGCCTTTTTGGAATCCGGATTGAGCCCCAAATAGCGCAAAGAAATCGACATCAGATCTTCTGGACTATCCAAAAAATAAACGCCGCAATCAGCGACTTTCTTGATGAGCTCGGGCTTAAAGACAATATCCCAACTGTCGATAGCTTGATCGCCCAAACGCTGTTTCACCTTATCGACATTGTAAGACAAGCCCGTCGTATACCACATATAGGTCACGGCATGTTTATTGCCCGGATCATAAACCGCCAAGCGCGCAGCGACTTCCGGCCATAGACCTTTTGCATTGGGAATTTTATTCACATCAAGCGGCTGAAAAATACCGGCTTGAATCTGTCGCTGCAAAAATGTGCCGGAGGGCACAACAATATCATAGCCTGTCTTGCCCGCGAGCAATTTGGCTTCCAACATTTCATTGGAATCATATGTGTCATAGACAACTTTAATACCCGTCTCGCGCGTGAAATCTTCAAGCAATTTCGTGTCAATGTAATCCGTCCAATTATAGACATTGACGACGCGCTCTTGCGCATACAATGGCTGCATGAAAGCGGCGCTGAACAAACAAGCGGTGAGAAGGCGCTTCATCATCTGTTTAATCCTCACTTCTTGCAGATGGCTTTTCCAAGACGCGTCAAACCCTCATCCAATGTTTCGTCCTTCTTCGCAAAGCAAAGTCGAATGACATTTTTCACTGGGTTTTGCGCATAAAAGGCGGAAACTGGAATGGCGGCCACTTTATGATCAACCACCAATCTTTTGCAGAATTCAAAATCATCTTTTTCGCCAAGAGGTGAAATATCAATATTCAAAAAATAGGTTCCCTGGCTTGGAATCACGTCAAATCCAAGTGAACGCAAACCATCTGTCAGGCGATCACGGCTTCTTTGAAACGTCTCACGCATAGTTTTAAAATAGGCCGCATCTTTCATCAGCCCATATGCGACAGCCGCTTGCAAATTGGGCGGCGTGGTAAAGGTCAAAAATTGATGGGCTTTTGAGACGATGCGCAAGAGATCTGGAGCCGCCACAACGAGGCCCACTTTCCAGCCTGTCAACGAAAACATCTTCCCCGCTGAGCCCACTTTAATTGTGCGCTTGCGCATGCCGGGAATCGACATCAGCGGCACATGTTGATGGCCCTCAAAGACCACATGTTCCCAGACTTCATCACTGATGCAGATTGCATCATATTTGACGCAATAGGATGCCAGCATCTCTAGCAAATGCCGTGGCAAAACTGTGCCTGTTGGATTGAGCGGCGTATTGATCAGAACAGCTTTGGTTTTTAGGCTAAAAACAGCATCGAGATCTTCTTGCGTAAAATGCCAATGCGGCGGCTTCAGCGTCACCAATTTTGGAATACCGCCCGCCAATTTCACCATTGGCAAATAGGAATCATAGACCGGCTGAAAGAGGACGACTTCATCGCCGGGCTTCACAGTCGCGAGAATTGCGGCGGTCAAAGCTTCCGTCGCACCTGACGTCACCATCGTCTCGCGCTGCGCATCAATGGCTAAACCATGAAAGCGGCCATAATGATTGGCAATGGCCTCTCGCAATTCGGGAATGCCCATCATGGATGGATATTGATTATTGCCGAAGAGAGAGGCATCGGCTGCTTTCTGCCGCACATCTTCCGGGCCCGGATCATCAGGAAATCCTTGGCCGAGATTGATTGCCTCATGCTCGCGCGCGAGTGAGGACATCATTTCAAAAATTGTGGTCGGCAGATCAGCAAAAAGCGGGTTCATCGGCCTTGTGCCATTTTCAAAGCTTGACGGATCAAGCTTCCTAGCACGGCTTTTCAAAGGCTAGAAGATGATCTCGCTTGCGGCCCTCAACGTGGGGCGCGTTTGGCCAAAATGCGCTGCAAGGTGCGTCGATGCATATTGAGACGACGCGCGGTTTCCGACACATTGCGCCCGCATAATTCATAAATGCGCTGAATATGCTCCCAGCGCACACGATCTGCTGACATGGGGTTTTCTGGCAATTCAGCCTTGTCATGCTGGATCGCCATCAAAGCATTATAAATTTCATCCGCATCGGCGGGCTTGGCGAGATAATCAAAGGCGCCCAATTTGACCGCCGTCACAGCCGTCGCAATATTCCCATAGCCTGTGAGAATAATACCGCGCGCGTCCGGGCGGAGCGCTTTCAATTCAGAAATAATATCAAGACCATTGCCATCGCCCAAACGCATATCCACCACAGCAAAGGCGGGCGCGGTTTGGCGAATCAAAGCTAAGCCTTCAGCCACAGAATCAACGGCGGTCACGTGAAAACCGCGACCCTCCATCGCACGCGTGAGACGCGTCAAAAATGGACGATCATCATCAGCCAGCAGAAGCGAGCGATCCTCTAATGCTGCTATTTCGCTGTTGTGATCTGCCACTGTCATTCTGTTACCTGTGGTGTCATTTTTGTCTTAGCCCTTAGCCTGTCTTTGAATATAGGCCTGTATCAGTGTTTTTTCATCATCCCTTCTTTCATCTGACTCATTTGGTTCAAAAAGATGCCGCGGCCAAACGACGCTGATCCGCGCTCCTGTTTCGGGCGAAGGGCGATTGGACACTGCCACGCTTGCCCCAGATCTTTCCAACAACGTTTTCGCGATGAAAAGACCAAGACCAAGGCCGCCTTCTTCTGATTTGGCGCGCCGATCTTGTCCGCGTGTTGAAATATAAGGGTCCCCCAAACGCGCCAAAACATCTGGCGTAAATCCAGGACCATCATCTTCAATCGTCAGCCGCACCTGAGCTGAGCCCCAACGAATCGTGATTGAGACACGAGAGGCCGCAAAATCAATCGCATTCTCAACCAAATTTCCAAGGCCATAGAGAATGCCGGGATTGCGCAAACATATGGGTTCAGCGCCATCACCCGATTTTGAAATATCAAGGCTCACACCAAAATCACGCTGGGGCGCAACGACTTCTTCAACAAGGTGAGACAAGGTCATGCGATCAAGCATGCTGGCACTGTCATTGCCCAAAGAGGCAAGCTTGCCCAAAATCATCCGGCAGCGTTGCACTTCTTGCGTGAGCAAAGCCACATCTGCAGCCGCTTCTCCCTCTTTAGGCAAAAGCTTGGCGAGGTCTTTCACAACTAATGTAATCGTGGCGAGAGGCGTGCCCAATTCATGAGCCGCGGCAGCGGCAAGACCATCAAGCTGCGTGAGATGTTGTTCGCGCGCCAAAACAAGTTCGGTCGCTGCCAAAGCATCAGAAAGACGACGCGCTTCATCCGCCACACGCGCGGCATAAATACCAATAAAGGCTGTCCCCAAAACAATGGCGATCCAAATGCCGGCGACATAAAGCGTGGGCAAAGACAAAGGCTGCCCCGCCATCCACGGCAAAGGATTGTGAAAGACGGTCAGTAGGCTCGCCATCACAACAACCAGCGTGCCCAAAGCTAAAGTAGCGGCCGCCGTGAGGGAGACCGCAGCAATCATGACCGGCGCCAAAAACAACATGGCAAAGGGGTTTTGAAGGCCGCCTGTCAGATAGAGAAGGCCGGAGAGCTGCAGCACGTCATAGCAGAGCAAGAAAAGCGCGAGCCTGTCGCCTAAGCGGTGGCTCGCCGAAAAGCGCAGACGCAGCCCAATATTGAGCCAAGCCGAGGCGGAAATCGCGAGAAAACAGAGGCCTAAGGGCAAAGAAAAGCCCAAGCCAAAATAAGTGGTGAGGATAGCCAAAAGCTGGCCCGCAACAGCCAGCCAGCGCAAACGCACAATTGTGTCGACCCTAAGCCGCCGCGCGCGCCCGCCAAGGTCCAGGTCAGCTAAATCCCGCATGATCAAGAAACTAGCGCTGAACCTGCCATCGGACCACCCATGCAAGGCCCAAAAAAATACATAGGCCCCTCGGGAAAAGCCCGTCTTGTGCTTTTTGTGCACTTGCACAATGACCTGACAAGCTTATGTTGCTGAGAGACTTTTCGCCCTAAGCGCTCACAGTGCCAAGGCGTTGGCCGTGCTTCCTCCTCACGCCAAAGGCTATCGGATGAACCGCTTCTCCTATCACATGTATGAAATGGCCCATGCGGCTCTCGTTCCCGCCCGCGCCGTTTCAGACGCCACGAGGCTGTTCTTCAAGAACCCGGTCAATCCTCTGGCGCACACGCCTTTCGGCCGCAATATGGCCGCATCGGCTGAATTATTCGAGCGATTGACGCGCCGCTATG
>CAWUNF010000141.1:0-4856 GCA_963923195.1 uncultured Hyphomicrobiales bacterium
AAAAAGGCGGGCTCAGGCCCGCCTTTTTCATTCATTTCGCTCAATGCTTATTAGGCTTGCGCGTCACCATCCGGCTTCGGGCCAGCGACGACGCGGCCCACTTGCTCAAGTCCTGCGATGAATTGCTCTTTTGTTTGCAGCACAATGTCGCCGCGGTCTTTGCCTTGCAGGCGCGGGGCTTTGTCTGGATGAAAATCCACAAGCTCATGTTCCGCCTTCCAAGCGGCATAATCTTCTGGGCTCATCGGCGCAGTCGGAGATTGGCCACCCAAGCTTGCCAGTGGAATGGAAGGTTCAATACCAATCTTATAGGCGCGCGCCATTTCTTCTTGATCAAAATGATTGATGCCAGCCAGCGGATAGCCTTCCACATTGTGATAGGTCACGACACCCCAGAGTGAGGGCTGTGGCGGCTGTGTGTCGTAAAAAATCACCGTCTGATGGTTTTCTTCTGCATCTTTTGCAAGACGCACTGGCCACACGCCGAGTACGAACATGCGGTCATCGAGATATTGAGGTTGGTCTTGATCGTTCACGGCTTTGCGGCCTTTCTATATGTGGCTTTTAGAAAGCCTTGAAAGTGATGATGGTGCGTGTGTCGGCAATGCCGGGAATGATTTGCACTTTTTCTCCAACGAAATGGCCGATATCGACATTTTTCTCGACATAGAATTTGGCGAGAATGTCATAATGACCAGCGATGGAATAAATTTCCGATGCGATTTCGGCTTCCGCCAAAGCGCTCGCCACTTCATAAGTGCGCCCCAGCGCGCATTTGATCTCAACAAAAAAGGTCTGCATGAGTTTGGCTCCGGTCAGTTGGCCATGACCTCGACCTCGCGGTCGGAATTGGCGGAAACTTTCAATGTCATTTGATGCGTGCGTCCATCGCGGCGCGCAATCACCGTATATTCGCCTTCGGCCAGAACAAGGCTCGGGAAAGCGCCAATCATTTCGCGGATCACGTCACCGCCGGGCGTCAGCACGGTAAAGCTCGTATTGGCGAGCGCTTCACCACCCGCAATATTGACGAGTTTCAATGTAATATTGGACGCGCGATGGCGCACAATGGCTTCGGTTAATTTACCAGGCTCAATACGCACTTCCGCATTGATCACAGAATTGGTCGCATTGGCAGGTAGGCCCGCAATGGCGGGTGCCGATGGTGAGACATTCGCATCCAGATAAGTCGAGACAATACGATAAGTGCCCTCAGGCAAGCGGATCATATCATCGGGTTTGAGATTGGCTGCGACCAGTTTTTCGCGCTGCTCTGGGCGTTCGGGCACATAAATATCAATTTTGAGACGCGCAGGCGCAATATCAGCTTCGCCCAGCTTGCCAGCGATTTTCAAAGCCCCAGCATTGAGCGGAATACGCTCTGTCACATTATTGCTGGCAATCACCACACGGCGCACAACCGCCGCCAAGCCATAAGAGGCATGAACGACATAATCACCATCCGGCAGGGTGAAGGAGGGCGCCAGTTCATTTGATTCCGCAACAAGTCCATGAGGGCCATTATTTTCCGCACGGCCCTGATAAATGCGCCAACGCACACCACTCACCAAAGTCGTGGCCGCGCCACCAAAAGTGGCAGACAGAAAGAGGCGGCCTGAGCCCGGCATCGGCACAGTGCCGGGCGCGGGGCGCACAGGGCCGGGCGAGACCGAGGTCGGTGGCGCTGCCTGCTGCCGGGGCGCTGGTTGCTGGGCGCGCGCCCCCATCGTGCCGAGTATGAGAGCGGCACAGAGCAGGGCGGCGGTGGAGCGAATGATCATCTTGTCGGTTGTTCTGCCCAATGCGCGGGATTTAGTCAAAGCCAGCGGGTTGCGGGGGCGGCTGGAACTTGCCAAAAGGTCCATAGCTTCTTCATGACGCCCAAAAATGATGAAAATGAGTCCGGCATGACCGAGATCCTGCATCTTCTTTCGACCCGCCGTTCCGTGCCACCCGTCGCTTTGACCGGGCCCGGCCCCAATGGGGATGAGCTTGCAACCCTTTTGAAAATTGCCAGTCGCGTCCCCGACCACGGCAAATTGGCGCCCTGGCGCTTCATTGTGTTTCAGGGCGAGGCGCGTGAGCGGGCCGGGCAGATCATCGCGGATGGCTTTAAGCGCCGCGAGCCGCAAGCCGATGACGCGCGCATTGCCGCTGAGGCCAAACGCATGACTTTCGCCCCACTCATCATTGGCGTGGTCTCCACTGCGAAAGAAGGCGCCAAAGTTCCTGCTTGGGAGCAGGAATTATCGGCCGGCGCTGTCTGCATGAATATTCTGCTCGCTGCTAAAGGTCTGGGCTATGATGGATCATGGCTGACCAATTGGTTTTCCTATGATCGAGATGTTCTCAGCCAATTGGGCGTGCAAGAGGGTGAGCGTATGGCAGGCTTCATCCATCTTGGTCGCGCCGCACAAGTGCCGGATGATCGTCCGCGTCCGGATCTGACACAAATTGTCACTTATTTTTAAACGAGAACGGTGTCGCACATGTTTTACGAACCCGATAAGCGCGATCGTTCGCTGCTCCCACACGATCCGTTCAAAGCTTTGATTGCACCACGTCCTGTTGGTTGGATTTCAACCTGCGGCGCCAATGGTGAGATCAATCTTGCGCCTTATTCTTTCTTCAATGCTTTTTCTGGCGCGCCCCCGATTGTTGGCTTTTGTTCGGAAGGTTTTAAGGACAGCGCCTATCTGGCCAAAGAAAGCGGCGAATTTGTTTGGAATCTCGCAAGCTTCGATTTGCGTGATCAGATGAATGCAACCTCGGCGCCTTTGCCGCGGGGCTCTAGCGAATTTGTCCATGCGGGCCTTGAGATGGCCGATTGTATTTTGGTGAAAGCACCACGGGTGAAGGCCTCACCCGCCTCGCTTGAATGCAAAGTTACGCAAGTGGTGCGATTGGATGGGCTCAATGGCATTCAGACCGATCGCTATTTGGTGCTCGGCCAAGTGATAGGCGTGCATCTCGATGAGGCCTATATACGCGATGGCGTGATGGACATCACTTTGATGAAGCCGCTGGCGCGTTGCGGCTATCAAGATTATGCGGTGGTGGACAAAGTCTTTGCTTTGAAGCGTCCGGCGGGTGCTGGCAATCAGGCCGCTGGTGGCTAAATTCATCTGAACTTTATTCATCCCTTCAAGGTCTTGCCAAAAGTCTTGCCGCAGGTCTTGCCAGAGGTCTTGCGAAAGGCCTCGTAGATGCATGTCCTTTTGTCTTGAGCTTCCAGCCAAGCCTCTTCTAAAATGTTTTCGGAGGATGGGGCCGCAAGGCTGATTCCAGCCTTGCACTCAGGGCTTTTGGTGCAACGGCTTTCTTTTTCATCATCTATTGGATTGAAGGCTTTTGTCGATCAGCGCTGAATTTTTCGCTTTTGCGCGCGAGGCTTCTGCTTCAGCGCGGGCGGCTGGCGTATCGTCATTGATCTGCGATTATTTGCACATGGATTTGAGCGCTGATGAGGCGCGCGAAGTTGAAAGCATCCTGGCTATTCTGCTCGATGATCCCTCGCCTTTGGTTCGTCGTGCAATGGCTGAGGGGCTTGCGCGAGAGCCCGATGCGCCGCGCCATATTATTCTCGCCTTAGCTGCCGATCAGCCCGAGATTGCAGCGCTGGTTTTGCAACATGCACCGCATTTTTCAGATGGCGAATTGGCGGAAATGGCGATGGCAGCAGCCGTTGGTCCACAATTGGCAATGGCGCGGCGCGTGCCTTTGGCCTCAAGCGTCTGCGCGGCTTTGAGTGAAGCGGGCGCGCCTTGCGTCTTGATTGAATTGGCGCGCAATGAAAAAGCGCAGCTCACCCAATCCATCATGCTGCGCATGTTGGAACGTGCCGGCGATGAAGGTCGCTTGCGCGATGCTTTGATGATGCGCGCAGATGCGGGGCCGGAAGTGCGCCTGCATCTATTAGAACATGTGAGCGGCGCGCTCTCTGATTTTCTCAAGCAAACCGGTTGGCTTGCGCCTGAACGTGTGGAGCGCATGTTAAAAGAGGCGCGTGAGCGCGCTATTGTTGAGATCAGCGCGCAAGCCGAGGATGAAACATCTCCCATTCATGGCGCGGCTGGCGCTGCTCTATCGCTGGTGCGCCATTTGCGCGGGCAGGGGCAATTAACGCCGGGTCTGATTTTGCGCGCTTTGCTTTGCGGGGATCGCCTGATGCTGGCGGCGGCACTGGCGGAATTGGGTGAGCGGCCGATCGAGCGTGTGCAATCCTATGTGGATCATCCGCAAGGTCATGCTTTTGCTGCTCTTTACGAGCTGGCGGGCCTGCCACAAACGATGGCGCCCTTATTCACGGCAGTTTTGGACGCGCTGGAGCGTTTTCCACGCCCAGCCAGCGCGCAACCTGATGGGTCTTTGCTGAAAGTGGCGCGCCGCGCCTGCGTCAGCCTGCCGGAGGCACAGCGCCTGCGATTAGAGGCCTATTTGGGGCGGCTTGAGGCCGAATCTCTGCGCCCAAATCGACGCCAAATGACCCTCAATCTGGCTTAATCCCGCCCTTTTTCCTCGCCTAGCGCGCCCACCGCAGGTCTCAAAAAACCCATTTTAGGCACCCATTGAGGCGGGATTCAGCACACTTTCCCCAATTTCCCCCTAGTGGTCCGCTAATATTGTTGCAGAAATGCATCAAGCGTCGGGTAATCAAGCCGAATTCATGGCGAAACTGTTGCGTAACAGATCGTGAAACAGACCGACGGGTAATGTCCTAGCTCCGAAGTGGAGGGTCAGAACCCTAATTGTCCCCCGTTTCGGATCTGGTGTCGGGGCTTCTCTCGGCATCCAGATCGGGTCTTACACACTGGAGGTTTCACATGAAGCTCGCTAAGAGCCTTCTCCTCGGCTCG
>CAWUNF010000142.1:0-4853 GCA_963923195.1 uncultured Hyphomicrobiales bacterium
AATCTTCGGCGCGGCGCATGGCGTGCGCGGCGAGTTGCGGTTGAAATCTTATACCGGTGATCCAATGGCGATTGCCGACTATCCGCGTCTCTCGGACGAGAGCGGCAAGCGCATCTTCAAAATCATCTCAGCCCGTCCCGTCAAAGACGATATTCTCGTCGTGCGTGTGGATGGCATTGCGGATCGTACCGTGGCTGAGAAACTCACCAACACGTCGATCTACATTGCGCGCGCAGATTTGCCGCCTGCCGATGAAGAAGAATTCTACCATGCTGATCTTTTGGGTCTGCGCGCTGAGACGCGTGATGGCACTTTGATCGGCACGATTGCCAATGTGCTGAATTTCGGCGCTGGCGATATTTTGGATGTCCGCCCAGAGATGGGCGACAATTTGCTTCTGCCTTTCACGAAGAAAGTCGTGCCGATTGTCGAGATCGCGAAGAAACGCGTCATCGTCGATCTGCCGGACGAAGTGATCGTGCGCGAAGAAGACGCGGGCGACGCGTGATGTGGCGCGCGTCTATCTTCACGCTTTATCCCGATATGTTTCCGGGTCCGCTCGGCACCTCCCTGTCAGGAGATGCACTTTCGCGCGGCACGTGGTCGATTGAAGCGCGCAACATTCGTGAGCATGGGCTTGGTCGTCATCGCGCGGTTGATGACACGCCAGCAGGCGGTGGTCCCGGCATGGTCATCCGCGCCGATGTATTGGCCGCGGCCATCGACGCTGGCCTCACCCCAGATGATCCCCGCCCACGCCTCCTGATGAGCCCGCGTGGCCGCCCCCTGACCCAGACGCGTGTCCGGGAGCTTGCGGCAGGGCCGGGCGTCGCCATCGTCTGTGGCCGCTTTGAGGGGGTCGATGAGCGGGTGATTGAGGGGAGGGGCCTCGAGGAGGTCTCGATCGGCGATTACGTGCTCTCAGGGGGCGAAATCGCGGCTATGGTCCTGCTGGACGCCTGTGTGCGCCTGCTGCCCGGTGTCATGGGCAAGGAGGCCTCGGGCTCTGAGGAGAGCTTTGAGGGGGGGCTCCTCGAATACCCCCATTATACGAGGCCAAGGGAATGGGAGGGGCGGGAGATCCCCGAAACCCTGCTGTCGGGCGACCATGCCCGGATCGCCCGCTGGCGGAGGGAGCAGGCCGAGCGCCTGACCGCTGATCGGAGGCCCGACCTCCTGAAGGGGGATTAGGAGTCGACAAGGGCCCCCGTGGCCTGTATAGACCCCCATCCAATTAAAACAGCGTTCCGAAACGCTCGCCCAACGAGGCGAAACGGAGATACCAAAATGAACATTATTCAGCAGCTCGAAGCCGAGCAGGCTGCCAAGCTTGTCGCAGCCCGTGCCATCCCGGAATTCCAGCCGGGCGATACCGTCATCGTCAATGTGAAGGTCAAGGAAGGCGAGCGCTCGCGCGTTCAGGCCTACGAAGGCGTTTGCATTGCGCGCAACGGCGGCGGCCTCAATGAATCGTTCACGGTTCGCAAGATTTCTTACGGTGAAGGCGTGGAACGTGTGTTCCCGATCCACTCGCCGAACATCGACTCCATCAAGGTCGTGCGTCGCGGTAAGGTCCGTCGCGCAAAGCTCTACTACCTGCGCGATCGTCGCGGTAAGTCGGCACGTATCGCCGAGCGTCAGGACTAATCGTCTGATCGCTTACGGAATTAAAAAAGCCCGGCTTCGTGCCGGGCTTTTTCTATTCCGTCATTGCGAGGAGGGCTGAAAGCCCGACGCGGCAATCCAGAGGCCTCACGTGAGATCTGGATTGCTTCGCTTCGCTCGCAATGACAGCGCTACTTTTTAAATCGATGTCTTCCAAGGTGCTGGCACGAGGCGGAAGCCAGTGTCTTCCTTCTCCACATAACCCACGCAGGGGAAAGGATAGTGGAAGCCTGCGATCAATGTCTTGTCGGCAGAGGCGCGATCAAAGAAGCGACGACGCGTTTCTTCAGCCTGCTGCGGGTTCATGTCATACATGACATGCCAGCCCGGATTGCGCACGAAGAGCGCCGGATTGTTCGTCACGTCTGACTGAATGAGCAAACGATCCTTGCCCGATTGCAGAGCGAAAGATGTGTGGCCCGGTGTGTGGCCAAGTGTTGCAAAAGGCGTGAGGCCCGGCGCAACTTCCTTATCCATCTCATATTGCGTGAGACGCGAGCCCATATCGCCAAACACTTTGCGCACAAGCTGGAAAGCGCCCTTCATGGCGTCCGGCGCCTTGTTCATATTCTCGTCGCTCATCCAAAACGCACATTCGGCGGCCGGAACTTTCACTTCCGCATTCGGATAAGCGAGCGAACCATCGGCATTGCGCAGGCCTGCAATATGGTCGCCGTGGAAATGGCTGATCACAACCAGATCAATATTTTTCGGATCAACACCCGATGCGATCATGTTGGATTGCGTCAAGCCGACAGGGCCATTTGGATTGGGCGCATTACCCGTATCAATCAGCACAAGCTTGCCGCCCGTGTTGAGCATCATCGGGTTGAAGAAGACCGTCATTTTATCGGTCGGCAGATAAGAAGCAGCCAAAGCTTTCTCGACCTGATCCTTCGGCACATTGCGCACGAATGTATCGGCAAGCGGGAAAGAGGCCGTGCCATCGGAAAGCTGCGTCACTTCGATGTCACCGATCTTGTGGCGATAGAAAGCGCTGCCCGCTTTGCCAGCAGCCGGTGCTGCAGCCTGTGCGGTTGAAGTAGCTGCGAGCGGGGCGGCGGCAAGAGCGGCACCAGCGGTGAGTGTGCCGGTGAGTGCGCCACGGCGCGTGATCTCTGTCATGAGCAATTTCCTCCTCGAAATGTCGGACGCTGCTTTTACGGCTGACAATCTCAGCCGGTTTGCGTCTCTTAGGAGAGGCTCGCTCTTTTTCAAAAGAGCCGCAAGCTTTGCTTTTGTTTCAGCTCAGCGGGCCATTCAACATCCAGCGATGACCAAACGGATCGCGAATAACGGCAAAGCGCGTGCCCCAAAAAGAATTGGTCGGCTGCACATCGCCCTTGGCACCCAAGCTGGTGGCTTTGGCAAAAACATCTTCGACCTGCTGCTTGCTCTCGAATTCGAGGCTCACTGACATGGTGACAGGCTCACCGGGGATTGGCGGGCGGGTCTGGCCAAATTCGGGGAAAGCATCGGCCAGCATGACCGCCGCGCCGTTGATGGACAATTCGCAATGCATGATGCGCAAGCCATCGGGGGAGGGCATAAGCGCCTTTTGCGTGGCCCCAAAGACCGCCGTGTAGAAGGCAATGGCCCCCATAGCTGGGGAAACCGTCAAATAGGGGGCAACTTTCGGGCGCTCAAACAAGATTGGCTCCTTCACGCGAATGGCTCTGGGCCAAACTATCGGGTGTGAGGCCCGCCCGCCAGCGGCGATGACCCAAGCCTTTCGTCCAAAATCCTTCCCCTCCCGCCCCTTTTTCGGGTAAGAAACCGCCACCCATTTAAGATGAGGGCCTTGAGCGGCCCTTCTGCTGATCAGCCTGAGGAAGAAACGACAATGGCAAAGCCGCGCACGCTCTATGACAAGATCTGGGACGACCATGTTGTGGACGTTCAGCCAGACGGCGCATGCCTTCTCTACATCGATCGTCATCTCGTCCATGAAGTGACGAGCCCGCAGGCGTTTGAAGGTCTGCGCATGGCCAAGCGCAAAGTGCGCGCGCCGGAAAAGACTTTGCTCGTCGTCGACCATAATGTGCCGACAACAGCAGATGCGCGTTCAAATGTTATCGATCCTGAATCCAAAGCACAGATCGAACAGCTTGCGCAGAACGCCGCCGATTTCGGCCTCGAATATTATGATGCTTTCGATAAGCGTCAGGGCATTGTGCATATCATTGGTCCCGAGCAGGGCTTCACTTTGCCCGGCACGACGATTGTGTGCGGCGACAGCCACACATCAACGCATGGCGCATTCGGCGCGCTCGCGCATGGTATCGGCACGTCGGAAGTCGAGCATGTGCTCGCCACACAAACACTGATCCAAAAGAAGGCGAAGAATATGCTGGTGAAGGTCAACGGCAAATTGCCGGCTGGCGTCACTGCGAAAGACATTATTCTCGCCATCATCGGCAAGATCGGTACGGCTGGCGGCACCGGCCATGTCATCGAATTCGCGGGCGAAGCCATCCGCGATTTGACGATGGAAGGTCGCATGACCGTCTGCAATATGACGATTGAAGGTGGCGCCCGCGCTGGCCTCATCGCGCCGGATGAAAAGACGTTCGCTTATTTGAAGGATCGTCCGAAAGCGCCGAAGGGCGCGGCTTGGGATGAGGCTGTGCGCTATTGGAAAACATTGCATACGGATGAAGGCGCGCATTTCGATTCCGTTGTCGAACTCGATGCTGCCAATCTGCCGCCCATCGTCACTTGGGGCACATCGCCTGAAGACGTGGCCACGATCGAAGGCTCTGTGCCGCGCGTTGAAGATGGTCGCGACGATCAGCACAAGGCGAAGATCAAGCGCGCTTTGGACTACATGGGCCTCAAGGGCGGCGAGAAGATCACCGATCTCAAGATCGACCGTGCTTTCATCGGCTCCTGCACCAACGGCCGCATCGAAGATCTGCGCGCGGCTGCAAAGGTTGTCGAAGGCAAGAAGGTCGCTTCGCATGTGAATGCGATGGTCGTGCCGGGCTCGGGTCTTGTGAAAGATCAGGCTGAAGCCGAAGGCCTCGACAAGATTTTCGTCGCCGCTGGTTTCGAATGGCGTGAGCCGGGCTGCTCCATGTGCTTGGCCATGAATCCTGACAAGCTCGCTCCGGGTGAGCGTTGCGCCTCAACTTCGAACCGCAATTTCGAAGGCCGTCAGGGTTTTAAAGGCCGCACGCATCTCGTCT
>CAWUNF010000143.1:0-4791 GCA_963923195.1 uncultured Hyphomicrobiales bacterium
TAGCAGCATCGAATTTCTTGTCGACGGCCCAACGGGCGGAATAAATACCCGGCGCGCCATCAAGCCCCGCAACGCAAATGCCGCTGTCATCGGCAAAAGAGGGCAGACCCGAGGCCAGCGCACCCGCCCGCGCCTTGATCTCGGCATTGGCCATGAATGTCGCACCCGTCTCCTCCGGCTCCTCGAGCCTCAACTCGCCGGCCGAGACCGCCGTAATGCCATAGGGCTCCAGCAGCTCGCGCATTTCGACAAGCTTGCCCGCATTATGGGTGGCGATGAGGATTTTTCCTTCGAGGCGGCGATGCTCTGACACGCACGAATCCTTGGTTTGGCTTCAAGAGGCGGGCGGAAAATGTCACGAAAGCCCCCGAAACGGACCCCGCAGGCCCCGCTTTGACCCAAAAAGGCGCAAGCCGCGCCGGCTTGATGCCCGCCGATGCCCAAACCCGCCGGAGCCATGGGGAAGAAAAACTTAGCGGCCTGCGCAGAAAACCGACCACATGACTCACAAGGCAGCGGCCTGCGTGACACGACAGCAAAATAGCGCCGCTATGCCTCCTTATTAAGCAGATACATGCCCTCAAAAAAGCAGACCTCGCCGCAATTGCTGCATTAGATCCGGAATCATGCAGGCAGGTCCGACACAAACCCGCTGGCATGCCCGTTGCACTCCTCTGGAACGCGTCCCTCGCGGACGAAACGCAACTCACCGGCGCTCTCCTCTCTTTTGGAGCTGGCCGGCAACTTTCAGGGGATGCCATGTCTTTCACCCGACGTATCATGCTGCGCACCGCCGGTGCGGCTCTGGGCGGCGCACTCGCATTTGCTTCCACCGCAGCCTTTGCGCAGGGCGCGGGCACAATCAAAGTCGGTATCCTACATTCTCTTTCCGGCACCATGGCCATCAGCGAGACCACGCTGAAAGACGTCATGCTGATGCTCATCGAAGAGCAAAACAAAAAAGGCGGCCTGCTCGGCAAAAAGCTTGAGCCTGTGGTCGTTGACCCTGCTTCGAACTGGCCGCTCTTTGCTGAAAAAGCCCGCGAATTGATCTCGAAAGAAAAAGTGTCAGCGACTTTCGGTTGCTGGACCTCCGTGTCGCGCAAATCCGTTCTGCCGGTCTTTGAAGAGCTGAATTCGATCCTCTTCTATCCCGTGCAATATGAGGGCGAAGAATCCTCCAAGAACATTTTCTACACGGGCGCCGCACCGAACCAGCAAGCCATTCCGGCTGTCGACTATCTGATGGAAACGGAAAAAGTGCAGCGCTGGGTGCTGGCCGGCACCGACTATGTCTATCCGCGCACGACCAACAAGATTCTTGAAGCCTATCTCAAGTCGAAGGGCGTAAAGCAAGAAGACATCATGATCAATTATACGCCTTTCGGTCATTCCGATTGGCAGACGATTGTCGCTGATATCAAGAAGTTTGGCTCGGCAGGTAAGAAGACGGCCGTGGTCTCGACCATCAATGGCGACGCCAACGTGCCGTTCTATAAAGAACTCGGCAATGCGGGCATTAAAGCGACCGACATTCCGGTTGTTGCTTTCTCGGTGGGTGAAGAAGAACTCGCTGGCATTGATACCAAGCCGCTCGTTGGCCATCTCGCTGCCTGGAATTACTTCCAGTCCGTCGACAATCCCGACAACAAGGCTTTCATTGAAAAGTGGAAGGCTTTCACCAAGAACCCGAAGCGCGTGACCAATGATCCGATGGAAGCGCATGTGATCGGGTTCAACATGTGGGTGAAGGCAGTTGAAAAGGCCGGCACCACTGATCCGGAAGCTGTCATCGATGCAATGATCGGCGTCTCTGTGCCAAACCTCACCGGCGGCTATTCGACCATGATGCCGAACCACCACATCACCAAGCCGGTGCTGATCGGCGAAGTGCAGGCGGATGGTCAGTTCAATACGGTCTGGCAGACTTCGGGCCTCGTCGTCGGTGACGAATGGTCGGATTATCTCGAAGGTTCGAAGGATTTGATCTCCGATTGGCGCAAGCCCCTCTCTTGCGGCAACTTCAATGTGAAGACCGGCAAGTGCGGCGGCGCAGCCAAGTAAGCCACGCCTGACTCAAGATTGCTTGCGCGGATTTCCCTCCTCACGCGCAAGCCAAGAGTGGCCCGGACGGCGACAAAAACCGCCCGGGCCCCACAAACTAAAATCCGCGCAAGAAAACTGCGGGGCAGCTTGTAAGAGGCCATAATGAACCAGCTTCCTCGCTACCATGCGCGGGCACGCGCGCTTTCCCTTCCTGCGAAAAGCGCAAAAAGCCTCGTTGAAACCCTGTCTGTTCTCGCCGCCACCATCTTCCTTCTGATGATGGCCCTGCTTGTCGCCCCGCAAGCCCGCGCACAGGGCGAATCCGCCATTATTGTAGGTCTGACCAGCGACAAATTTCCGGAAACAGAACGTGCGCTGAATGAATTGCCAAGCTCCGATCTGCCAACTGCCGCTCAAATCGTCGAAGCACTTGCCGCTAATCGTCTTTATTTCAACGGCCCCGCCAGAAAACTCTATTTTGCCGATGAAGCGGGCAAAATGTTCGATGCAGCAACAGGCGAGCCCGCCGATGTGATGGCCTCAGCGCTCAAGAAAGTGCGCATCAACAATGCCGTGCGCCGCTCGCTTGATGCCGCACGTGGCGCACTCACATTGATGTCGCCTGATCCGGCCAAGCGTCGCGCCGCAGCCGATAGCGTGTTCAAATCACGCGATGCCAGCGCCTTGCCCTTGGTTGAGACCGCACTTGAGAAAGAAAGCGTTTCTTCTATTAAGAAGATTCTCGAAGAAGCGCGCGCAGCAATTATCGCCAGCGACAGCGGCGCATCCGAAGTCCGCCGCCTCGAAGCGGTGGAAATCCTCAAGAGCCGCGGTGACCAAGAAGCGCTGGGCGTGCTCTCGACCATCGTGTCGTGGAGCGAAGGCCATGTGAAATCTGCGGCCGAAAGCGCAATCTCTTCCATTCAAAGCCGCCTCGCTCTTTGGCGCAATGTTCAGAACATTTGGTATGGGCTTTCGCTCGGCTCTGTGCTGCTGCTCGCAGCCATTGGTCTGGCCATCACCTTCGGTGTCATGGGCATTATCAATATGGCGCATGGCGAAATGGTCATGCTGGGCGCTTACACCACATTTGCTGTGCAGGAATGGGCGCGCACCAGCCATCCAGGCCTCCTCAATTATTCGCTTTTCATCGCCATTCCGCTGGCCTTTCTTGTGACGGCAGCAGTCGGCATTTTGATTGAGCGCGTGGTGATCCGCTTCCTCTATGGCCGCCCGCTTGAAACTTTGCTCGCCACTTTCGGCATTTCGCTGATCTTGCAGCAGGCGGTGCGCACAATCTTCGGCGCCAACAACCGCGAAGTCTCGGCTCCGGCCTTTATGGCGGGCTCCTTCGACTTCGGTGCTTTGCAAATCGGCTATGGGCGCATGTGGATCATCGTTTTTGCGCTGGCTGTTTTCTTCGCGCTACAATTTGTGCTGCGCGCAACCTCTTTCGGTCTTCGGATGCGGGCTGTGACGCAAAACCGCCGCATGGCTTCCTCCATGGGCATTGATACGAACCGCATTGATGCGCTGGCCTTTGGTCTGGGCTCCGGCATTGCGGGCATGGCCGGTGTGGCACTGTCGCAGATCGACAATGTCTCGCCCAATCTTGGCCAGAGCTACATTATCGACAGTTTCATGGTCGTGGTCTTTGGCGGCGTTGGCAATTTATGGGGCACATTGCTTGGCGCATTGACGCTCGGCGTGGCGAATAAGTTCTTGGAGCCGCTCGCAGGTGCTGTGCTCGGCAAAATTCTGCTCCTCGTCTTCATCATTCTCTTCATCCAAAAGCGACCACGCGGGCTCTTCGCGCTCAAAGGTCGCGCGGTGGAGGCGTGATGATGGAACGCAAGCCCCTCATCCTCGCGCTCATCGACACGCGCGGGGGAATTTTCTTAAGCATCGTCGCAGCAGCGACCATTCTCGTGCCCGTGCTGGCGCTGATGGTGCCCGCCAATTCTGCCTTTGCCATGCCGCCCTATCTCGTCGCGCTGTTTGGCAAATATGTCTGCTATGCGCTGCTCGCCATCGCGCTTGATCTCATCTGGGGTTATTGCGGCATTCTCTCGCTGGGACACGGCGCTTTCTTCGCGCTCGGCGGCTATGCAATGGGCATGTATCTCATGCGCCAGATCGGCACGCGCGGCGTCTACGCGCATCCTGAATTGCCAGATTTTATGGTGTTCCTGAACTGGAAAGAATTGCCCATCACATGGTGGGGCTTCCAGCACTTTCCCTATGCCATGCTGATGGTGCTGCTCATCCCCGGTGTTCTGGCTTTCATCTTCGGCTTTCTCGCCTTCCGCTCGCGTGTGACCGGCGTCTATCTCTCCATCATCACGCAGGCCATGACCTACGCGCTGCTGCTCGCCTTCTTCCGCAACGATATGGGATTTGGCGGCAACAACGGCCTGACCGATTTCAAAGATATTCTGGGCTTCAATATACAGGCGAAGGAAACGCGCGTGGCGCTTTTTGTGGCCAGCTGCCTTGCGCTCGCTGGTGGCTATTTGATTGCACGCGCCGTGACGCAATCGAAATTCGGCAAAGTGGTCATTGCCATTCGCGATGCGGAATCGCGCACGCGCTTCTTGGGCTATCGCGTCGAGACTTATAAGCTCGCCATCTTCGTGCTCTCAGCCATGATGGCCGGCATAGCGGGTGCGCTTTACGTCCCGCAAGTCGGAATTATCAATCCGGGTGAATTTGCACCTGCCAATTCGATTGAAGCGGTGATCTGGG
>CAWUNF010000144.1:0-4725 GCA_963923195.1 uncultured Hyphomicrobiales bacterium
AGGTGAAGTGGCGAAGCTGTTGCGCTCTTGCGCTGTCTTTCCAGAGCGCGCGCATCTTGTCGGTGCTTATTCGCTCGGTAAAGCACAACGTGTGATGAAGCTCTTGCGCCTCGCTGGATGGGACAAGCCCATTTGGATTCATGGCGCGCTTGAAAAGATTACGGACTTTTATCAGAGCGAAGGCATTGATCTGGGCGCTATTCGAAAGGTGAGCGCGACAGATCGCGCCAAGCTCGCAGGCGAGATCATCATCTGTCCGCCGGGACAATTGGCCGATCTTTGGTCGCGCAAATTTCCTGATCCTGTCACTGCATTCGCTTCTGGTTGGATGCGCGTGCGCGCCCGTGCCCGCCAGCGCGGCGTGGAATTGCCGATGGTGATTTCTGACCATGTTGATTGGGATGATCTTGGACGCACCATCACCGAGACGGGCGCATCAGAAATCTGGGTCACACATGGCGCAGAAGAGGCGATTGTTCATTGGTGTGAGACGCGCGGGCTCAATGCGCGCCCGCTTCATATTCTGGGCTATGGCGATGATGATGCCGAGACGGTTGTGGAGGAGACGCCATGAACCGTTTTGCTGAACTTTTGGATCGTCTGGCTTATGAGCCTTCGCGCAATAATAAGCTGCGCTTGTTGTCGGATTATTTTGCGCAAACGCCTGATCCCGAGCGCGGCTTTGCATTGGCAGCCATGACAGGCACTTTGTCTTTTGCTCATGCGAAGCCATCTATCATTCGCAATCTGATTGCGGAGCGCACTGATCCGGTGCTGTTTGAAATGTCCTATGATTATGTGGGCGACTTGTCAGAGACCGTCGCACTGCTGTGGCCGGCACCACAAATAGAGCGCCGCAATGTCGCACCTCCTTCGCTCGCCGATGTCGTGCATGGGCTTGAGCAGGCCGAGAAGAAAGAGCTGCCAAATCTTCTGGCACATTGGCTTGATGATTTGGATGAAACGGGCCGCTGGGCTTTGTTGAAACTCATCACAGGCGCTTTGCGTATCGGCGTGTCAGAGCGCCTCGCCAAAACGGCTGTTGCAGCGCTTGGCAATAAAGAACCCAATGAGATTGAAGAAGTCTGGCATGGCTTGGCGCCGCCCTATCTTGATCTCTTTGCTTGGGTGGAAGGCCGCGAAGACAAGCCCAAAGCACGTGATCCAGCCCCCTTCCGCACGCCTATGCTGGCCCATGCTTTGGATGAGGCTGATTTCGACAGACTTGATCCAGCCGATTTCTCAGCGGAATGGAAATGGGATGGCATTCGCGTGCAAGCAAGCGTCGGCACGGATGAGGATGGGCGTCGTGTCGCGCGGCTTTATTCGCGCACGGGCGAGGATATTTCCAAAAGCTTCCCCGATCTGATGGAGATGCTTTGCGAGCCGCATTTTGGTGATGTGACGATTGATGGTGAATTGCTGGTTGTCGTCGACGCCCAAGTGCAATCTTTCGCGACATTGCAGCAAAGGCTTAATCGCAAAAGCGTGTCACCAAAACTTGTCGCGCAATATCCAGCCCATATTCGCGCCTATGATTTGCTGTCTGAAAATGGCGAGGATTTACGGGAGCTCTCTTTCACAGATCGTCGCGCGCGTCTGGCTGGCTACATTGCACGCCTCGCGCATCCGCGTCTCGACCTCTCGGCCGAAGTTGCTTTCGACACATGGGACAAGCTTGCGCAAGCGCGGCGCGATCCGGCCTCCGTGGGTGCGCAAGATCAGGCAGAGGCGATTGAAGGCCTCATGCTGAAACGGCGTGATTCGATTTATGTGCCGGGCCGCCCGAAGGGTCTGTGGTTCAAATGGAAGCGCGACCCGTTTAATGTCGATGCCGTGCTCATGTATGCGCAGCGCGGGCATGGGCGGCGCTCATCCTTTTATTCTGATTTCACCTTTGGCGTCTGGAAGGGCCAAGAGCTGGTGCCAATTGGCAAAGCCTATTTCGGCTTTACCGATAACGAGCTGAAAGAGCTCGATAAATATATTCGCAACCACACACGCACTCGTTTTGGCCCTGTGCGCGAATTGGATTTTTCGCGCGAGCAAGGGCTTGTGCTGGAAATTGCTTTTGAGGGTCTTTCGCGCTCGCCCCGGCATAAGTCTGGCCTTGCCATGCGCTTTCCGCGCATTTCCCGCATCCGCTGGGACAAGCCCGCGCATGAGGCGGATGTGATTCAGTCGCTCGAACGGCTTTTGGATATGGGCCTGCGCCGCGCACCGCCTGCAGAGCCTTCCGCAGGTGGGCCGCCCCCATAAAATGCGAGAATGGACAAAAATAACCTTTTGAGCTGGGCCATTCCCGCCTTTGCGACGAGCTTGGGCTTGCATCAGCCTGCCAAGCCATGAAAGATTGGGCGCAGGCTTTGGGGAATGGGCCATCCGTCCTGACCTTGGCAGGGGCGACATATTCGATCTGGATCAATGTCTGCTGAGCCGGGACCGGTCTATAAACCCCGCTCTATAAGGAGCAGCCAAGGGTCGAGGGGGACACGCGTGGACCAGAACACGACGCGCATTTTCATTGCTGACGATCACCCGCTGGTGCGGGGCGCGCTTCGTCAGGCCGTTTCCGGTGCAGTGGCGCAAGCCGATATCGTTGAATGTGGCGATCTCGATGCGCTGAGTGCAGAGCTTGAGAAAAATTCCGATGCCGATTTGATCATGCTGGATTTGAGCATGCCGGGCGTGCGCGGTTTTTCTGGCCTTATGTATTTACGCGCCCAATATCCGGGCGTGCCAGTTGTCATTGTTTCTGCCAATGAAGATCGTGGCGTCATTCGCCGCTGCATCGATTTTGGGGCGTCAGGCTTTATTCCGAAGACGACCGATATTGAAGCCATGCGCGCGGCCATTCGTGCCGTGCTGGCGGGCGAAACATGGACGCCGTCTGATGTTGATCTCGGCGCGCCAGCGGACAAAGAAACAGCAGACACAGTGCGTCGTCTGGCCTCACTCACGCCCCAGCAAGTGCGCGTCTTGATGATGCTCTCAGAAGGTCTGCTGAATAAGCAAATTGCCTATGAGCTGTCGGTTTCGGAAGCGACGGTGAAGGCCCATGTCTCGGCCATTTTGCAGAAGCTTGGTGTTGAAAGCCGCACACAGGCTGTGATTGCCGCATCCAAGATTGAAGCAGGCCAGTGGCAAAGCACGGCGGACGCTTAAGCGCCCGCCATTAGAAAGCCATTGTTGAAAGGCTTGATCGCCACCATGAATGACGCTCTGACACGCTTCTTTGGTGGCGCTCCGCTGGCTGTGGTGCTGCGTTTGCTCGTGGTTTCGCTGATCGTTGGCGCGTTGCTCATGTGGCTTGATATTCATCCGCGCGATGTTGTGCGCGGGTTTGAAAATTTCTTCCTACGCATTTGGAATATGGGTTTTGAAGCTGTGCGTGAGCTGGCCCAATATGTTTTTGCGGGTGCCGTGATTGTCGTGCCCGTTTGGCTGGTGATGCGTTTGCTCTCTGTGCGCGGGCGCTAGGCTTCTTTTCGTCATTGCGAGCGGAGCGAAGCAATCCAGAAATGCATCACGACAAAGATGCGAAATGCGCGCAATGCGGGTTTTTTCTGCAAGAAGTCGTGATTCTAGATTGCTTCGTCGCTGGCGCTCCTCGCAATGACGGCGGAAGTTTATGCAAAAGTCTTGCAAGACGCAGAGCAATCAGATTGCGCGCTCGTTAAAAGCCGCGCGCCCAATCCTTCGCTTTTGATCCGCGCAAAGCCATGAGCGTTGTGCCGCGATTGCGTAGCATTTGCGCGAGGCCCTTATGTACGGTGCCGACCATGCCGGGGCCTTCATAGACCAGCATGGAATAGACCTGCAAAAGCGTCGCGCCCGCTTCAATCTTTGCCCAAGCCGTTTCAGCATTTTGAATGCCGCCCACACCGATGAGCGGGAATTGATTTTCCACGCGCAGATAAGTGGCAGCCAGCATTTTGGTCGACAGTTCGAAGAGTGGCCTGCCCGACAATCCGCCAGCCTCGCCCTTATGTGCGCTTTTGAGCGTGTCAGGGCGCGTAATGGTCGTATTGCCGACAATCATGCCATCTATTTTGCGGTCGCGGGCGACGCGCACAATATCATCCAAATCGCCCGCGGTCAGATCCGGTGCGATTTTCAATAGCACAGGCTTGCGGCCATATGGCACGGCCATTTCATCGCGCACATCGAGCGCGCGTGCGAGCAAAGAATCAAGCACGGAGGCTTGCTGCAAATCGCGCAGGCCCGGCGTATTGGGTGAAGAAATATTGATCGTGAAATAATCTGCAACATCGGCAAAGCTGCGAATGCCTTTGGCATAATCGCCCGCGCGATCATCACTCTCTTTATTGGCGCCGACATTCACGCCCACAATGCCGCCGCGCCCTTTGCGCGCGGCCAAGCGCGCATGAACCGTTGCATGGCCTTCGCTGTTAAAGCCAAAGCGATTGATAACGGCTTCATCTTCGGTGAGGCGAAAGAGGCGTGGCTTGGGATTGCCGGGTTGCGGCAAGGGCGTGATCGTGCCGACTTCCACATGGCTGAAGCCCAAGCGTAGCAGCGGGTCAGGCACATCGGCGCCTTTGTCAAAGCCCGGTGCCATGCCAAGCGGGGCTGGAAAATGCAGACCGAAAGCTTCAACAGCCAGCACCGGATCATGACGCGCGAGATCAGGTAGCGGCAGTTTTTTTAAAGCGCCAATGGTGAAGCCATGCGCTTGTTCCGGGTCCATCGCAAAAAGCAAAG